>NZ_WXWT01000284.1:0-4587 GCF_009904725.1 Vibrio sp. V43_P6S15P86 | reverse complement strand
GAGGTAAAGAGAATGGGTGGTATCAGTGTTTGGCAACTTCTAATCATTGCTGTAATTGTTGTATTGCTATTCGGAACTAAGAAACTACGCGGTATCGGTGGCGATCTGGGTGGTGCCGTTAAGGGCTTCAAAAAAGCGATGAGCGAAGATGAACCTGCGAAAAATGACAAAGACGCAGACTTCGAACCAAAAAGTCTAGAAGAGCAGCAGAAAAAAGAAGCTGCTCCTGAAACGAAAAAAGACAAAGAGCAGGCGTAAAACGTGTTTGATATCGGTTTTTGGGAACTGGTATTAATATCTGTTGTTGGTCTGGTCGTTCTTGGGCCGGAGCGTTTGCCTCATGCTATTCGCAGCGTGTCTCGCTTTATCGGTGCCGCTAAGAGTATGGCAAATAGCGTCAAAGACGAATTGTCACACGAGCTGAAAGTCCAAGAGCTGCAAGAAAACTTGCGCAAAGCAGAGCAAATGGGGATGGATGATTTGTCCCCTGAGTTGAAATCTTCAGTCGAAGAATTGAAGAAGGCAGCGCAATCTGTAAATCGTCCTTACGCAAAGAACACCGATTCAGAGGCTGAGCCTGTAAAAACAGAGTCAGCAGCAGAAAAGGTAGAGAAAGCGGAAGAGAGCAAGGTTACAGCGGCAGATAAGAAAGCCGAATAGTCTCATTAGGAGGAGCTACTAGTGATTGGTAGCTCCTTTTTGATCTGGTTTTTAATAAGAGGTTTGCCATGTCTACCGTCGAGCAGACACAACCTTTAATTAGTCATTTGTTGGAGCTTCGCAACCGACTACTGCGCTCAATTTTGGCAGTGTTGGTGGTGTTTGTCGGACTAATTTATTTCTCTAACCACATTTACGAGTTTGTTTCCGCACCTTTAGTAGAGCGTCTACCTGAAGGCGCGACCATGATTGCTACGGATGTGGCTTCACCCTTTTTCACGCCACTGAAGTTGACGTTAATCGCTTCGGTATTTATTGCGGTGCCGTTTATTTTGTATCAAGTTTGGGCCTTTGTTGCTCCTGGCTTATACAAACATGAGCGTCGTTTGATCATGCCGTTGCTGTTCTCTAGTTCGCTATTGTTCTACTGTGGAGTGGCATTTGCCTACTTTGTGGTATTCCCATTGGTGTTTGGCTTCTTTACCGCTATCTCTCTTGGTGGGGTAGAGTTTGCAACTGATATCTCGAGTTATCTCGACTTTGTGCTGGCGCTATTTATGGCGTTTGGTATCGCATTCGAGGTGCCTGTTGCGATTATTTTGTTGTGTTGGACTGGGGCCACCACTCCGGAAGATCTAAGACAGAAACGGCCTTATATCATTGTGGCGGCGTTTGTCGTAGGTATGGTGTTAACGCCACCAGACATGATCTCGCAAACCTTACTCGCTATTCCGATGTGTTTACTGTTTGAAGTCGGTTTGTTCTTCGCGCGCTTTTATACTCGTCGAAGCGAAGAGGCAGAAGCGGAAACCGAAGAATAAGTTTACTGTAGATGTAAAAAGCGGCTCAATTGAGCCGCTTTTTTTTGCGGTTGGTTTGTTTCTTGGGCTAATTACTTAACTTTCATGACGTAACCACACTTTGTGCATACGTATACTTCCTTGATGCCCAGCAGCTTTTGAAAAAAACTGCGTGGTACGCGTTGTAAGTAAGCACCATGTGTACACACTTCAACTTCCATATTCATGCTGTTTTACATTTGTGCTAATTAATGGGCATAAAGCAGTATAGAAAAAGAATATGTCTAATTGTCGACAGTTTTGCAAAACAGACGAAGTAAAGTGGCGATATGAGAGGTAAGTAGAGTTGCTAGTTAATTATTATGTTTATCAATAACTTTGTGTGGGTTGTTCTATTATTTCAATAGGTTGAATCATTCATTCAATAGTTTAGGTAATAAAAAAAGCGACGTTGATTTCGTCGCTTTTTTCAATTTTCGTGAATTAAATATTAAACAGCTTTTTGGCATTTTCAGTCGTTATGGCATCGATAGTTGCGACATCGACATCACGCAAGTCGGCAACACGTTGTGCAACGAGAGAAGTGTAGGCTGGTTCATTACGCTTACCACGGTGCGGTACTGGCGCTAAGTATGGACAATCGGTTTCTAAAATGACCCACTGCATATCCAAATGTGGAATGACTTTATCCATCCCGCCATTCTTAAAGGTCGATACGCCACCCAAGCCTAAGTGGAAGCCTAGCTCATTGATTGCTTGCGCTTCTTCTAAGCTGCCTCCAAAACAGTGGAATACACCACGCAGACGACCATCTTGCTCTTGTCTTAGCAAGGTGAGTGTTTCTTCAATCGAATCACGAGTGTGGATAACGACTGGTAAATCCATCTCTTTTGCCCAGTTTAGCTGAGTCACGAATGCCATCTCTTGCTCGGCGCGATAGGTTTTGTCCCAATACAGGTCGATACCAATTTCGCCCACCGCAATAAACTTGTGTTTCTCAAACCAGCCGCGGATGATTTCCAACGTTTGCTCAACGTTGTTATCCACATAGCAAGGGTGGAGTCCCATCATTGAGTGGCACACGTCAGGATATGCCGCTTCGGTTTGTAGCATGGGCTCAATAGAGTCCAGATCGATGTTTGGCAACAGGATCTTATTAATGCCTTGCGCTAAGGCGCGTTGTACTACTTCATCGCGGTCGTTATCAAATTCGCTGGCATAGATGTGCGCGTGGGTATCGATCATCGTTACTCTCTGTGCTTCATGATTGGTTTCGTATTCGAAGTATACTTGAGTGTGAGTGCTGGGTCATTTTCAGTTTTTTTCATTACCTTTTTCCAGATTGTCACTCGCAACATGCATCAAGAGTGATATGATTTTGTTCACCAGATGATTTGATCATCATAACCGTCCAGACAAGGAGAAAATGGTGTCTGTATCAATTCAAGGTCCATTCCCTGCACGCCGTATGCGTCGTTTACGTAAGCACGATTTTAGTCGTCGTTTGATGGCTGAGAACCAACTTTCTGTTAATGATCTGATTTACCCAATGTTCATCCTAATGGGTAAAGATCGTCGTGAGAGCGTGGAGTCCATGCCGGGTGTAGAGCGTTTGTCGATTGATTTAATGCTAGAAGAAGCGCAATACCTTGCAAATCTAGGCGTTCCAGCAATCGCGCTTTTCCCTGTCGTAAACCAAGACGCTAAAAGCTTATGTGCTACTGAAGCCTACAACCCAGAAGGTTTGGTCCAGCGAGCAGTACGTGCGCTTAAAGAACATATTCCTCAAATCGGTGTGATCACAGACGTGGCACTTGACCCATTCACGACGCACGGCCAAGACGGCATCATCGATGAAGATGGCTACGTAATGAATGATGAAACCACAGAAGTACTGGTTAAGCAGGCTTTGTCTCATGCAGAAGCGGGTGCTGACGTAGTCGCGCCTTCAGACATGATGGATGGCCGTATTGGTAAGATCCGCGAAGCATTAGAAAATGCGGGCTACATTCATACACAAATCATGGCTTACTCGGCTAAGTACGCGTCGAACTACTACGGACCATTCCGTGATGCGGTTGGCTCTTCTTCAAATCTAAAAGGCGGCAACAAGAAAAACTACCAAATGGACCCAGCAAACATTGACGAAGCGCTCCATGAAGTGGCGCTAGACATCAATGAAGGTGCGGACATGGTGATGGTTAAACCTGGTATGCCATACTTAGATGTAGTTCGCCGAGTTAAAACCGAACTTCAGGTACCGACGTTTGCTTATCAGGTGTCTGGTGAGTACGCGATGCATAAAGCGGCGATCATGAATGGCTGGCTCAAAGAGCGCGAAATTGTGATGGAATCACTACTGTGCTTCAAACGTGCAGGTGCTGACGGCATCTTAACGTACTTTGCGAAAGATGTGGCTGAGTGGTTGGCAGAAGAGAATGCACAAACTGCTCAACACCTAAATCGTACTCCGGAAGCGACTGAAGAGTAATTATCGCTCAGTGAGAAACACCAGACCGACAAGAGTTGTTCGTCTGTATATACCCAAGTAACCTCAGGCGGATTACAACAGTAACAATCCAAGGTGCTTGGGTATTTTTATTTTGGAGAAGAGAACAATGACAATGCTGATTCGTGAAGGCACATTGGAAGAAGCACTTCAAGTTGTGGCACGTGTTACCGAATTTTCGAAAGGAGAAACGGTAGACTCCATGACTCAACGTTTAGAAGAGAAAAACAGTTTAATCCTCGTTGCAGAAAAAAATGGCACGATTGTCGGCTTCAAAATAGGTTACGAATTAGAGGATGGTGTTTTCTATAGCTGGTTGGGTGGTGTCGTTCCTGAGGCTCGAAATGAAGGCGTGGCACAATTGCTTTTGGAAGCACAAGAAGATTGGGCGGCTGAGCAAGGCTATAACACGTTAAAAGTGAAATCTCGAAATCAGTTTCCTGCTATGCTTCGATTGTTATTGAGAAATGGCTATATCATTGAAAAATTTGAAGAAAAAATCAATCTTCGTGAATCTCGAGTTCATTTCATTAAAGCGATGTGAAAATAAATGAGATTTTTTCTCATTTAACTGTTGACTACGAAATGAGAATCATTATTATTAAAACTGTCTTAGGG
>NZ_WXWT01000270.1:0-4591 GCF_009904725.1 Vibrio sp. V43_P6S15P86 | reverse complement strand
TCATTGATAAATAAGTTTTAGCTTGTAATGGTCAGGGTTATTGTGAACTGGATCGACTTAATTTGCTGAATGTCAATAAATTACCTGTTTATGATCACACTTCTATTTTTTGAATCATTATAGAAAAATACGGTAAGTGCCTGTATTTAACATACTTTTATCAGGGTTGTTGAGCGTCGGTTTGAACAAGATCACTTTTTAAAATGTTTTATTTTCCATCGCGAATTAATTGGAACAATATTGCGATCGCCAAGGAGGCACATTCCAAAGTTTGCGATAAAAGGGAAGAGAAGCCCTTTAAAACCGTCGCATAACGTGAATAAATAAAGGCAGTAATTATGAAAAACATTTTTGCACTGAGTGCTCTTTCTCTCGCTTTCGCTTCTAGCGCTTTTGCTGGTTCTTCTTACGTAACAGGTAACGTTCAATTCCACGATGATGGTCGAATCCATGGTTCGGACGTTACGTCTACACTGGAAGCTGGTCATACTTTTGATAACCAATTTGGTGGCTTTACGGTTTACACCGAATTTGATGGTATTCAGTTGGGTAAACTGGAAACAGAAAACGGTGGCGCAGGTAACACAACACCAGCAATCACTGTGGGTGGTGAGCAGTCATTTAACATTACCGATCATTTATGGGTTGCAGCGGGTTACCAACACTTGTTCTCTGCTGGCGAGAACGTACAGTACCGTCCATTGGTTAAGATCGGTTACAACTTCGATAACGGTATCTCGCTAAGTAACCGTACTCGTGCGCATATTGATGCGACAGACGCAGATGCGGATACAGATTACCGCATGGATAACCGTATTGGTTACGTGATGAATGAAGATGTGACGCTAAGCTACAACAACGTCTACATGATTGAAGCGGAAACGATGGACCACGAGCTTCGCGCAACGTGGACACGTAAAGGTGTTCAGCCTTACTTTGAGTTCCGTAGCCAAGCACACGGTGCAGAAAACGCAAGTGGTGATAGCCTCGTTAACAATGCGTTTGTATTTGGTGCCTCTTACGGCTTCTAATTTTATATTTGTCTTAACTGTCCATTAAGAAAAAGCCCAGCGGTTTGTCTCGCTGGGCTTTGTTTTTATTTGCCGTTGCCTTCGTGGTGGCTATATTCGAACACTTGGCCTTTTTCGTTAAAGGCGTAAACGGTGTAGCTGTCTTTTTTGTCGCCATATTCCATACCAGGGGAGCCCATTGGCATGCCCGGTACTGATAGGCCTTTTGCGTTACGTGGTGGATTTTTCAAAAACGCTTTAATGTCTTCGGCTGGAATGTGACCTTCAAACAGATAGCCGTTGATCTCTGCCGTGTGGCAAGAGTAAAGCTGTTCGTTCTTGATGCCTAGATCGCGTTTTATGGCGTTCATGTCATCGTGCAATTTCTCTTCGACCGTAAATCCGTTCTCTTCCATGTGTTTTGTCCATTCACCACAGCAGCCGCAGTATGGCGATTTGTGGTTAATGACATCGGCTGCCAATACGTTGGCGGATGCGGTCGCAAGCATTGCAAAGGTCAATAATTTCAACTTCATAATAGCCTCAAATATAAGTGGTTATTTTACTGAAAAAAGTCGTAGTCGATTTGCATTACTAACGACAGTAATAGATGACAGCGCCATTGCCGCACCTGCGACAACTGGGCTGAGCAAAAATCCAAATGCAGGATAAAGTACGCCTGCGGCAACAGGGATTCCCAGTGAGTTATAAACGAAGGCACCAAATAGGTTTTGCTTCATGTTTTTAAGTGTAGCGCGCGACAGTTCAATCGCATGTACCACCGCCATTGGTGATGTGTTCAGGATGGTCATTTGCGAACTTTCAATGGCGACATCACTGCCGCTACCCATTGCAATACCAAGGTTGGCTAACGCGAGAGCAGGGGCGTCGTTAATGCCATCCCCCACCATTGCCACAACATGGCCTTGGGATTGAAGTTGCTCAATGTGCTGAGCTTTCTCATCTGGCATTACTTGAGCGATTACTTCATCAATACCAAGTTCTTGACCGATAGCGTTGGCTACGTGTTGGTTGTCACCCGTCAGCATTACCGTTTTGATGCCTTGCGATTTTAATGTAGAGAGCGCTTGTTTTGCATCCGATTTGATTGGGTCAGCAATGGCGATCAGGCCAACTAACTCACCATCGAGCGCAACGGCAACCGGAGTCCATGCGTTCTGAGCACATTTGTCAATTTCATCCTGAAGAGCCTCTGTTGCAACGTTTTCCGCTTGCATAAATTGAAGCGAGCCAATAAGCAGCGGTTTACCTTGATACGTTGCCAAAATGCCGCGCCCACGAACGTTTTCAAATTTATCGAGAGTCACTTCTTGTGTGTCGTGCTGATTAGCAAAGTCGCATACCGCTTTTGCTAGTGGGTGCTCTGACTGACGCTCGGCGGCGTACGCTAACCCCAACAGCTCTTCTTGGCTGGTGGTGTGAGTAAACACTTGCTGCACACTTGGTTTACCTTGGGTAAGCGTGCCTGTTTTATCGAACACAACCGTATCTATTTTACTCGCTAGCTGTAGGGCATCAGCATCTTTGATCAAAATGCCTAGTTCTGCGGCTTTACCCACACCCACCGTGACAGAAAGTGGGGTTGCTAAGCCTAGAGCACAAGGGCAGGCGATGATAAGTACGGTTGTGGTGACCACCAGCATATAGCTCGCTTTTGGCTCTGGGCCAACGGCAAACCAAACAAGCGCGGCCAGTATTGCTATGCCTACAACGACAGGGACAAACACCGATGAAATCTGGTCTGCCAATTTCGCGATGGCGGGCTTGCTGCTCTGAGCGCTGCGCACCATACGAATAATACGTGCGAGCATCGTATTTGCGCCGATTCCGGTAGCCTCTATAGTGAGAGAGCCGTCGGTATTCAATGTCCCTGCGGATACATGAGCCTCTTGTGCTTTTAATACAGGAACGGGTTCACCAGTTAGCATGGACTCATCAATGTACGATTCGCCATTAATTACCGTACCGTCGACGGGCACTTTCTCTCCCGGCTTGATACGTAACTTCATTCCTAGAGTGATTTCTTCTACCGCGATTTGTTTATCACCTTGCTCAGTGATGACGGTCGCTTGTTGAGGCTGTAAGTTCACCAAAGCCTGAAGCGAGCGAGTTGTGTTTGCTTTCGCTTTGGCTTCTATATAGTGACCAAGTGAAATCAAACCAATGATCATCGCGCTGGCTTCGAAGTAAACATGACGAGATGCCATTGGGAACCAATCTGGGAAAATCACCACAAGCATAGAATAGAACCACGCTGCGCCAGTACCGAGCGCAACTAAGGTATCCATCGTGGCGCGCTTGTGAGTGGCCGCTAACCAAGCGTTACTAAAGAACTGTTTTCCGGCAGTGGCAAGCAGCAGCAAACACACAATACCGATCGCGCCCCAAACCAATTGGTCATTGGTGTTGCGAATCATCATGTTGCCACCAGCAACACCCCAAATCATCAAAGGGGCACCTACAACAAGGCCGGCAATTGCATCCAACTTAAAGCGTTTTTGCTGTTGACGTTGTTGCTGCGCTTGCTTTTCTTGCTGTGTCGCGGCGTCTTGTAAAACCTCGCCTTGGTAACCCGCTTGTTTGACAGATTGCAAAATAGATTGATGTAACGAATTTGAGTCTTCAGTCACAAACACCAGTGCGCTTTGTTCTGCGAGGTTTACCTGAGCTTTTTCAACCCCTTGTACATTAGTCAGGGCTTTTTCTACTGATGCGACACAGCTTGCACAGGTCATACCTTGAATCAACATCTGTAGTTGAGCCGTGCCTGCTGGTTGCTCGTCAGGCCTTGCTTGGTCGCCTTTTTCGCTTTGATGTGTCTGGCTTTGGTGTTGATCGGGAGTGATTGCCTTGTGCTCTTCAGCAACTGAGTTATCAGTAACAGCGCTATTGTTGGCCGTATAGCCCAAGCTGGCAACTAGCTCAATGACTTGTTGCTCGGAGAGTAGGGTACGAATCTCTAAGTGCGTTGTTGAAGCCTCGAAAGAAATAACGTCTTGATGAGAGTCTAATAAAGACGAGAGTTTTTTCACGCAGCCGCCACAG
The DNA here is from genome assembly GCF_009904725.1 of Vibrio sp. V43_P6S15P86. Lineage (NCBI taxonomy): Bacteria > Pseudomonadati > Pseudomonadota > Gammaproteobacteria > Vibrionales > Vibrionaceae > Vibrio > Vibrio sp. V43_P6S15P86. Next base: position 515 of record NZ_WXWT01000270.1, on the reverse strand, counting down.
CTTAAGCCTGAAAGGTTTAACTCGTACTGATTTCCTGCTTGGTAACCAAGAGATTCAATTGATGAAACAAGCTCTTTAAGCGAGGACTCGGTTTTGACCTCGACTTGCGTTGGGGACAAAGTGAGGATCTCTACATCGTGATTCGCATGTAAAGCACTCTCAACTTTTCTCGCACAGCCCATGCAGTTGAGCCCTGATAAAGGTATAACAAACTGATACATAATCTGCACCTCAATAATAGTGATACATTGAGCTTAAACCTTCCTGCAAGGGTAAGGTCAATACCCATTTTTGCTCTCAACAATTTCGTCAAAATCGCTTGAATCACAAAAGTTCACTGCCATTTTACTTGCGAGTGATCTCAAGGTTTTTTCTCTCTGAATATAAAGTTCCGTTAAAACACCTAAAAGATGAATGAAGTCGCTCACGCTTTTGAGATGCTCTCAATGTCAGTTCAGTGTCAAAAAGTGCTTTTAACGTTTTTGATTTTTTATATTTAAATTTAAGTTTTTGAT
>NZ_WXWT01000487.1:0-23602 GCF_009904725.1 Vibrio sp. V43_P6S15P86 | reverse complement strand
AACTATAAGATACAAAACCTATAATTATATTCGTTTCAGGTTCTATACTTGAGAGTCCATGCCTGAGCCCGCTTTCTTTATTCAGGGAGAGGAATCATCTAATTAATATTAAACATAGATTTCGATTAGTTGCCTGAAAGCTCTCATCCTACAATAAGGTGAAAACGCGTGTTACATGGCGCTACGAGATTAGAGTAAATTTAATTCGTTATCCATAGAGGTATAGGCATTGCGCTCTCATCGTCTATGGATATTTTTTTTTGAAATTTAGTATCATTTTCGCGTAGCTCAAGAAAGCCATTACCCAGTGTCGCTCTTATTAAAAGTGGCGTGATGGTAATGGCTTAAATGCACCAAATGAAAATTTCCAAATATGTACATTTACACTAGGTAATTCTCTAGGCTAATTGACTCTTACTACTTACAGAATAAAGCGGCTTAGATCTTCATCTTCAATCGTGTCGCCTAGGCGCTCTTTCACATAAGCGGAATCAATAACGAATTTAGCGCCAGATTGCTCCGCTGCGTCGTAAGAGATTTCATCCATCAAGCGTTCCATTACGGTGTGTAAGCGACGAGCACCGATGTTTTCTGTGCTTTCGTTGACCGTCCATGCCGCTTCCGCGATTTGCGTGATGCCGTCTTCTGTGAATTCGATGTCCACATCTTCCGTTTTCATCAACGCAACGTACTGCTCTGTTAGAGAGGCTTTTGGTTCTGTCAGAATGCGTTTGAAGTCGTTGCTGCTTAGTGCTTCTAGCTCAACACGAATTGGTAGACGACCTTGCAATTCTGGGATCAAGTCAGATGGTTTTGCCACTTGGAATGCACCAGATGCAACAAACAGAATGTGGTCTGTTTTTACCATGCCGTGCTTGGTTGATACCGTGCTGCCTTCAATCAATGGAAGTAGGTCACGCTGAACACCTTCGCGTGAAACGTCTGGGCCTGAGCTCTCGCCGCGTTTACAGATCTTGTCGATCTCATCGATAAATACGATGCCGTTGTTTTCAACGTTGAAAATCGCCGCTTCTTTTAGCTCTTCTTGGTTAACCAGTTTTGCCGCTTCTTCTTCCGCTAACGCTTTCATTGCGTCTTTGATTTTCAGCTTACGTTTTTTCTTAGTGTCGCCTGCCAGGTTTTGGAACATGCCTTGCAGCTGGTTAGTCATCTCTTCCATACCAGGAGGCGCCATGATCTCTACGCCCATCTGCGGTGCGGCTACGTCGATTTCAATTTCTTTATCGTCTAGTTGGCCTTCACGCAGTTTCTTACGGAAGATCTGGCGAGTGTGAGAAGACTCTTCCGTTTGCTCTGCTTGACCCCAGCTATCACGTGCTGGTGGCAGTAGCGCATCAAGAATGCGTTCTTCCGCTTGCTCTTCAGCGCGGAATTTTACTTTTTCCATCGCTTGTTGATGCGTCATTTTTACCGCGACATCAGTCAGGTCACGGATGATGGTTTCAACTTCTTTACCAACGTAACCCACTTCTGTGAATTTTGTCGCTTCAACTTTGATGAATGGTGCATTTGCCAGTTTTGCTAGGCGGCGTGCTATTTCAGTCTTACCAACACCAGTAGGACCAATCATCAAAATGTTTTTTGGCGTCACTTCGGCACGCAAACTTTCTTCAAGCTGCATACGGCGCCAGCGGTTACGAAGTGCAATCGCAACCGAACGCTTGGCTTTTTCTTGACCGATAATGTGGCGGTTCAATTCATGAACGATTTCGCGAGGCGTCATTTCAGACATATTCTTTCCTTACTTCGTTACGATTACGCGGTTGGTTTTTCAGGCTCTACCGTTGAGTCTAGCTCTTCTACTGTGTGGTGGTGGTTGGTGAAGACACAAATATCACCCGCGATGTTGAGGGCTTTTTCCGCGATCTCACGAGCATCTAGATCTGTGTTTTCTAGTAGGGCGGTTGCTGCAGCTTGTGCGTAAGCACCACCAGAGCCAATCGCAATCAGGTCGTGTTCTGGCTGTACGACATCACCATTACCGGTAATGATTAACGATGCGGTTTCGTCGGCAACGGCAAGCAAGGCTTCGAGCTTGCGCAGAGCACGATCGCTACGCCAGTCTTTGGCTAGCTCAACCGCAGCCTTAGTTAGGTGGCCTTGGTGCATTTGCAGCTTGCTTTCGAAGCGTTCAAAAAGGGTGAAGGCATCCGCAGTGCCGCCAGCAAAGCCCGCTAGTACTTGGTTGTTATATAAGCGGCGAACTTTGCGCGCATTACCTTTCATTACGGTATTGCCTAGAGATACTTGGCCATCACCCGCGATGACGACTTTATTATTTCGACGTACAGATACAATGGTAGTCACAGTCGACCTCTTGATTATTTCTCTTTGGATTTAATTCAGTATATGGGGGAGGGGAAATAGGGATTCAAGGGGGCAAAAAGAAAGGCCCTAGGATCTTAGCTCCTAGGGCCTGAGTTTAAAGATTTTCTTTCCAAATCGCACATGGCTCGATTTTCGCGCGTTGCAGTTTATGACGGTCACGTTCTGCATCACGTTTGAACTTATACGGACCTAGCACCACGCGATACCATGAACTACCTTCTTTCTTACGAATCTTGCTCGACATCCCTTGGAACGCGATTGCAAGCTTACGCTCTTCTGCTTGCGCCTGGGTTTTGTAAGCACCACATTGCATGATGTAAGGAATTTTAGAAACTTCAATTTCTTTGGCCACAACTTCAACTTCACGTTTCGGTAGTGACTCAACATATTCCCATTTTTCTTCTGGTGGTGGTGGCAAGTCTTTTTTCGGCTTTGGTTTGCTCACAGTGGTTGTTGGCTGTTTCACGACAGGTGGTTTTGGTTCTGGGTCGCTACTCAAAAGGTAAAGACCATAGCCAAAACCGCCCACAAGCAAGATAGCGAGCAGGCCACTACGCCAAGGTTTTTTTCTTCTCGGCGGCTGTTTTTTTGTCGACTTTTTTGGGGCGCCTCGCCCCCGTCTTACATAATCTCTATTTGCCACGGTTATTTCTGGTCATCAAGGATTCTTGCAAATATGTTAATCCAGAACGAGTTGAGAAAACACCCTATTGATAGAATCTTGATAGCTAAAGCGCGACAACGTCGGAGTGTGTTTCCGTTCGAGCTTATATTTGTACGGGATAAACAAAAAGCAGATGGGGTAAATAAAAAGCGGCGCCTTAGCACCGCTTTGGGTATGGATACTTAATTTTTAGGTTAAGGGCGCTGTGGTGGCGCTGCACTTCCGCGAATGACGAGATTAGTTTCAAGCAAACGCGAGCCTGAATGCACGTCGTGGCCTTTTAACATCTCGAGCATCATTAGCATTGCTTGTCGACCAATCTCATAGCGAGGCTGAGAGATGGTGGTCAACGGTGGATCGCAGTACTGAGCGAAGTTAATGTCATCAAAGCCCACAACGGAGAGATCTTGCGGTACTCGTAAGCCAAGCTTTTTCGCTTCTTGAATTGCGCCGATGGCCATTGTGTCACAGTGACAGAAAATAGCTGTTGGTGGCTCAGGTAATTCGAGCAGTTTACGAACGGCTTTTGCTCCGCCATCAAAAGAGAACTCAGTAATGACACTATATTGAGGGTCTTTATTGATGCCTGCACGGCGCAAGGCTTGTTGATAACCTTGCTGGCGGAACTGACACAATATTGCCGTATCTGGACCCGAGATTTGCGCGATGCGTTTATGACCTAGTTGGGTTAGGTAATTCACCGCTTCAAATGCTGAGGTCAGGTTATCAATATGTACTGTTGGAAGTTCTAACTCTGGCGCAAATTCACACGCCATTACCATCGGAGGTAAGTTCTTTTGTTCTGGCTTACTGACATCGAACGGTAGATCTGTGCCAAGCAGTAGCATTCCATCCGCCTGCTTAGTAAATACGAGGTTAACGAAAGAACTTTCGCGTTTCTTCTGTTGTCCGCTATCGCCCAGCAGGACTAGATAGCCATGTTCCATGGCAGCATCTTCAATGCCGCGAATAATTTCAGAAAAATAAGGATCACAGATGTCGGGAACGATAGTGACAATGGTTTTTGATTCGTTTCTACGTAAGTTACGCGCTAATGAGTTTGGAGAATAACCCGCTTCAAGTACGGCATCTTCTACTCTTTTTCTCGTTGAAGAAGATACTTTTTCTGGGTTCATTAATGCTCGAGATACCGTAGCCGTAGACACTCCCGCAAGCTGGGCAACATCCTTCATTGTCGCCATAGTTTTTAACCTCTCGTTTATTTTTTGCCAAGATGACGTTATTCCGGTTTGAAATCATAGTAATCACGTTGAGTTAGAGCAGCGTTTGCTTTTCGCTCAGTTCGTGTTAATAAGTGGAAAAATGGATTTTTCACTGCGACATCAATTTGTGGGAATAGTCATTGTTTTAATCTAAGTCTGTGCGAACAAGTCACTTTAGACTTTTCTAATTTGGATAGTCTATTCATTTCTAAAGTGAAAGTTACGGTCTGTTTAACAAAAATTGCAATCCCGTCGTGACGTTCGTCACATTAAATGGTAATTCATTACATAGTTAAACGTTTGCTAGCTGAGATCTTGTGGCTCTATGTCTAAATTCCAGCGAACTTTCTTGGCATTTGGCAACAACTCAATAGCAGGTTTGGCACTGGTTAATAACTTTTGCATCAATGAACGATGCTGGGTTTGAAGTAACAGCTGCCAGCGGTATTTGCCTGCACGTTTGGCGAGAGGTGATGGTGTTGGACCCAGCACCATGCAAGTGTCGTCAAATAAAGGATGCGATTCTAAGGTAAAGCGAACCTGACGTAAGAAGTCTTCAACCACTTCACTTTGGTTTGCTTCTGCTTTAAACAGAGTCAAGAAACTATAAGGCGGAAGCTGGGCGAGCTTACGTTCTTCCAGAGCTGTCATAGCAAAGTGACGATAGTCTTTTTGAAGTAGGGCTTGCAGCAAGCTGTGCTCAGGATGGTGAGTTTGCAGGATCACTTCGCCAGGTTTACTTGCTCGGCCAGCACGACCTGCGACCTGAATAAACAGCTGAGCTAATCGCTCCGAAGCGCGGAAGTCACTACTATATAGAGAGCCATCAACATCCAAAAGAGCAACGAGCGTTACATTTGGAAAGTGGTGCCCCTTAGCCAGCATTTGAGTGCCTATCAGTATTTGGTATTCACCTTTACGAATCGACTCAAGGGCATCTTCCAAGCTACCTTTGCGACGTGTGCTGTCTCTGTCGATGCGAATGGCGTTGTATTCTGGAAACAACTGAGCCAATTGTTGTTCGAGCTGCTCAGTTCCTACGCCGACGGTAACCAGTTGAGTTGAACCACATCCCTGACACTGATGAATGACAGGTTGTTGTGAGCCGCAGTGATGGCAGCGTATTTCGTTGCTGTAATGGTGGAACGTATAGTACGCATCACAGCGTTTACATTCTGCAATCCAACCACATTCATGGCACATCAAAGCGGGCGAGAAACCTCGGCGGTTAAGAAACAACATAACCTGATTGCCCACTTTTAAGTGTTTGCGCATTTCTGCAATCAGTTGGGCGGATAAGCCACTTTCTAAATACTGACCTTTTACATCTAACACTTTATTGGTGGTTGGCACGGCAGAGCCAGCTCGTTGGGTTAGTGTTAAATGGTGATATTTACCAGACAGTGCATTATGTAGGGTTTCTAACGCTGGCGTCGCTGAGCCAAGGACAATCGGTACTTGCTCTTTATGGGCACGCATGACGGCAACATCACGGGCATGGTAACGCAAGCTGTCTTGCTGCTTATACGAGGAGTCATGCTCTTCATCAACGATAATAATCCCCAAGTCAGCAAAAGGTGTTAGTAGGGCTGAGCGCGTACCAATGATGATCCCCGCGGCTTTATCGCGAGCCGATAACCAGGCGTTCAAACGCTCTGTTTCATTCAAACCGGAATGAATCACATCTACCGGGACATTAAATCGATGCTTAAAGCGGTTGATGGTTTGGGGCGTTAGACCGATCTCAGGTACTAAAACTAATGCTTGTTTCCCTTGCTCTAGAACGGGCTTGATAAGGTTTAAGTAAACTTCGGTTTTACCGGATCCCGTGACCCCTTCTAATAAATAGCAAGCAAAGCCCGTTTGGCTATTTACGCTGGCAATCGCGAGTGCTTGTTCGTGGTTAAGCTTTGGTTTCTCTACCGCACACTCTACATTTTGACTCCATTTCGTAATAACCGGCTTTTTCTCGATGCGTTCGACCCAACCTTTTTCTTCGAGATTTTTTAAGATGGTTGAGTTTACTTCTTGATCCAAGAGCTCTTGATGCGGGATCGGTCCGTTGATCATCATTTGGAGTGCACGCTGTTGTTTTATCGCACGTCCAAGCCCTTGCATGAGCTTATTTCTTCCTGCTTCTGTCAGTTGCCATTCTTGTAGCGTTGCAAAGTCGGCCGGTTTGCCTTTCCTCAGCGCGGCAGGCATTGCATTGTGTAGAGTGTCACCTAGAGGGTACTGATAGAACTGGCTGCACCAATTTAGCAGAGAATAAAGCGTCTCTGGCCATATCGGTTGGGAGTCTAATACCGCTTTGATTGGCTTAAGCTGCTCTTTAGGAAAGTCGGAGTGGTTCACCATTGCGGTGACGATGCCGACTAAGGTTTGGCGTCCAAAAGGTACGGAAACGCGTCCACCAATGATCGGAAACAGGTGCCCCGGAATGGCGTAATCAAATTGTTTGTCGAGCGGAACGGGTAATGCCACTCTAGCAATGGTTGGACGCATAAATTCTTAGCTATTAAAAAGAGGGAAAGGAAATGAGAGTCTATTAAAATCGGTATGGAAATTCGAGTAAAGCTATGTGATTCAGCGTGAATCGTGCCTCTATGATTAGTCTGGCTAAAAAAGTGGCGAAAAAGTTGCCAAATATGTTGATCCGAGCAATGTGATTCTTTACTATATCGCGCCTTGAGATATGGCTTCGGCAATTAGTTGATGCGGTATCCCATTTTATTATTAATTGCGTGTGGTGTGCGGCTTAGATTCGTATAGCGACACGGCCTACTATTGAGGTTATCCCATGAAAGCTGGTATCCACCCAGAATACAAAGCAGTAAAAGCGACTTGTTCTTGCGGCAACTCTTTTGAGTTCAACTCTACTCTAGGTAAAGAGTCTATCCACCTAGACGTATGTGACAAGTGTCACCCATTCTACACTGGTAAGCAACGTATCGTTGATACAGGCGGCCGTGTTGATCGCTTCAACAAGCGTTTCGGTGCACTATCAAGCGGTAAGAAATAATAGCAGCCGCTATTACGATTACAGTTTAGAAAAGGACGCTTCGGCGTCCTTTTTGTTTAATGGCTACCAAGCGAAGAGGAATGTATGGGGTTTGGAATATTCCCGATTATTTTTCACTCAGTGCTTGCAACCTAAAGTGTGATCTGTATAATGCAGCGCACTGGTTAAGCCAGTTGTGAACCAATGAGCAGTGAGGAGCGAGCAAATCTAAGGATTTGTGAGGTAATGTATACTCAGCTTATGTTCGCGGTTAATACAATTAGCTATCTTTTCTTCGGAAAAACTATCCTCAAAGGTGACTTTGGCATATAGGGATAGTTAATCGAAAATTAACTGACAATGCGTCCTAATCTTGGATGCTACGGTTTCACATAAATCAATCGGCATTCTCTCGTCTTGACGAGTTTGAGTGGCGATATTGTTTGTGTAATTTATTAAATTTGGAGCTCTGTCTCATGCAGAACCAACGTATCCGTATCCGCCTAAAAGCTTTCGATTACAAACTAATCGATGCTTCTACAGCGGAAATCGTTGAAACAGCTAAGCGCACTGGCGCACAGGTTCGTGGTCCAATCCCACTGCCAACTCGTAAAGAGCGTTTCACAGTTCTTATCTCTCCACACGTTAACAAGAAAGCACGTGACCAGTACGAAATCCGTACTCACAAGCGTCTAATCGACATCGTTGAGCCAACAGACAAGACTGTTGATGCTCTAATGCGTCTAGACCTTGCTGCGGGCGTTGACGTTCAAATTAGCCTAGGTTAAGGGAGATTAGAAGTATGATTGGTCTAATCGGTCGTAAAGTGGGCATGACCCGCGTATTTACTGAAGAAGGCGTTTCTATCCCAGTAACTGTTGTTGAGGTTGAAGCTAACCGTGTTTCTCAAGTGAAAACTCTTGAAACTGACGGCTACGCAGCAATCCAGGTTACAGCTGGTTCTAAGAAAGCTAACCGCGTAAACAAAGCTGAAGCAGGTCACTTTGCTAAAGCTGGCGTTGAAGCTGGTCGCGGTCTTTGGGAATTCCGTTTAGAAAACGGCGAAGAGTTCGAAGTTGGTTCAGAACTAACTGTTGAACTATTCAACGAAACTAAGAAAGTAGACGTTACTGGTACATCTAAGGGTAAAGGTTTCCAAGGCGCTGTTAAGCGTTGGAACTTCCGTACTCAAGATATGACTCACGGTAACTCATTGTCTCACCGTGCTCCTGGTTCTATCGGTCAATGTCAGACTCCAGGTCGCGTATTTAAAGGCAAGAAAATGGCAGGTCACATGGGTGCTGAGCGTGTAACGACTCAAAACCTAGAGATCGTACGTGTTGACGCTGAGCGCAACCTGCTTCTTATTAAAGGTGCAGTCCCAGGCGCAACTGGCGGCAACGTGATCGTTAAACCAGCTGTTAAAGCATAACGTCTCAGGAGTAAGTAATGGAACTAATGGTTAAAGGTGCCGATGCACTAACTGTTTCCGAAACTACTTTCGGACGTGAGTTTAACGAAGCTCTTGTACACCAAGTAGTTGTTGCGTACGCAGCAGGTGCTCGTCAAGGTACTCGTGCTCAAAAAACACGTTCAGAAGTTTCTGGCGGTGGCGCTAAGCCATGGCGTCAAAAAGGTACTGGCCGTGCGCGTGCTGGTACAATCCGTAGCCCAATCTGGCGTACAGGTGGTGTTACTTTTGCTGCGAAACCACAAGATCACAGCCAAAAAGTAAACAAAAAAATGTACCGTGGTGCTATGAAGAGCATTCTTTCTGAGCTTGTTCGTCAAGAGCGTCTAATCGTTGTTGATAACTTCTCAGTTGAAGCACCAAAGACTAAAGAGCTAGTTGCTAAGCTTAAAGAGCTTGAGCTAACTGACGCTCTAATCGTGACTAGCGAAGTAGATGAGAATCTATTCCTAGCTGCTCGTAACCTATACAAAGTTGACGCACGTGATGTTGCTGGTATCGATCCAGTATCTCTAATCGCGTTTGACAAAGTTGTAATGACTGCAGAAGCAGTTAAGCAAGTAGAGGAAATGCTAGCATGATCACTGAAGAGCGTATCCTAAAAGTTCTACGTGCACCGCACATCTCTGAAAAAGCAACTATGGCAGCTGAGAAAGCGAACACTATCGTTTTCAAAGTAGCTAAAGATGCGACTAAAAAAGAGATCAAAGCAGCTGTAGAAAAGCTATTTGAAGTTGAAGTTAAGTCTGTAAATACTCTTATCACTAAGGGTAAGACCAAACGTCAAGGTCTACGCCAAGGTCGCCGCAGCGACGTTAAGAAAGCGTACGTTACTTTGAAAGAAGGTCAAGATCTTGACTTCGTTGGCGGCGCGGAATAACAGGAGTAGTTAAAAATGGCTATTGTTAAATGTAAGCCGACTTCCCCTGGTCGTCGTCACGTTGTTAAAGTTGTTAACGCTGACCTACACAAGGGCAAGCCATACGCACCTCTTCTAGAGAAAAACTCTAAGAACGGTGGTCGTAACAACAAGGGTCGTATCACAGTACGTCACATCGGCGGTGGTCACAAGCACCACTACCGTGTAGTTGACTTCAAACGTACTAAAGATGGTATTCCAGCGACAGTTGAGCGTCTTGAATACGATCCAAACCGTAGCGCAAACATTGCTCTAGTTCTTTACAAAGACGGTGAGCGTCGCTACATCCTAGCACCTAAAGGTGTTGTAGCTGGTGATGTTATTCAGTCTGGTGTTGATGCACCAATCAAAGCTGGTAACACTCTACCAATGCGTAATATCCCAGTAGGTTCAACAGTACATAACGTTGAACTTAAGCCTGGTAAAGGTGGTCAGCTAGCTCGTTCGGCTGGTGCTTACGCTCAAATCGTTGCTCGCGACGGTGCGTACGTAACTATCCGTCTACGTTCTGGCGAGATGCGCAAAGTTCTTTCTGAAGGCCGTGCAACAATCGGTGAAGTTGGTAACTCTGAGCACATGCTACGTGAACTTGGTAAAGCAGGTGCATCACGTCATCGCGGTATCCGTCCAACGGTTCGTGGTGTTGTAATGAACCCGATTGACCACCCACACGGTGGTGGTGAAGGCCGTACTTCTGGTGGTCGTCACCCAGTATCTCCTTGGGGTATGCCTACTAAAGGCTTCAAGACTCGTAAGAACAAACGCACTGACAAGTACATCGTACGTCGTCGTAACAAGTAATCTATATAAAGAGGAATCGCCATGCCACGTTCTCTCAAGAAAGGTCCTTTTATTGACCTACACTTGCTGAAGAAGGTAGAGAAAGCGGTGGAAAGCGGAGACAAAAAGCCTATTAAGACTTGGTCCCGTCGTTCAATGATCATCCCTACGATGATCGGTTTGACCATCGCTGTCCATAATGGTCGTCAGCACGTACCAGTATTTGTAACTGATGAAATGATCGGTCACAAACTGGGTGAATTCGCACCAACACGTACTTACCGCGGTCACGCTGCGGATAAGAAAGCTAAGAAGCGCTAAGGAGTAAATAATGGAAGCAATTGCTAAACATAACTTTGCTCGCATTTCGCCTCAGAAAGCTCGCTTAGTTGCGGATCTAATCCGTGGTAAATCTGTTGACCAAGCTCTAGAAATCCTAACGTTCAGCAACAAAAAAGCTGCTGCACTAGTTAAGAAAGTTCTAGAGTCTGCTATCGCTAACGCGGAGCACAACGAAGGTGCAGATATTGACGATCTGAATGTCGCAAAAATCTTTGTAGATGAAGGCCCAACCATGAAGCGTATTATGCCTCGTGCTAAAGGTCGTGCGGATCGTATCTTGAAGCGTTCAAGCCACATCACTGTTGTTGTAGCAGATCGCTAGAGACTAGGAGAGTAAGCAATGGGTCAAAAAGTACATCCAAATGGTATTCGTCTAGGCATCGTTAAGCCTTGGAATGCTACATGGTTTGCTAACACCAAAGATTTCGCTGACAACCTAGACGGCGACTTCAAGGTACGTCAGTTCCTTACAAGTGAACTGAAAAAAGCGTCTCTATCACGTATCGTTATCGAGCGTCCTGCTAAGAGCATCCGTGTGACTATTCACACTGCTCGTCCAGGCGTTGTTATCGGTAAGAAAGGTGAAGACGTTGAGAAGCTACGCGCAGCTGTAGCTAAAATTGCAGGTGTACCAGCGCAAATTAACATCGCTGAAGTACGTAAGCCTGAACTAGATGCGCAACTTGTTGGTGACAGCATCGCGTCTCAGCTAGAGCGTCGTGTTATGTTCCGTCGTGCTATGAAGCGCGCAGTACAAAACGCAATGCGCCTAGGCGCTAAAGGTATCAAAGTGGAAGTAAGCGGTCGTCTAGGCGGCGCTGAAATCGCACGTTCAGAGTGGTACCGTGAAGGCCGTGTGCCTCTACACACTCTACGTGCTGACATTGATTACGCAACTTCTTCGGCTCACACTCAATACGGTGTGATCGGCATTAAAACTTGGATCTTCAAAGGTGAAATCCTAGGTGGTATGCCAGCAGCTAACGCTGTAGAGCCTAAAGGCGACAAGCCTAAGAAGCAGCGTAAAGGCCGTAAGTAAGGAGTCGACAGATGCTACAACCTAAACGTACTAAGTTCCGTAAGGTTCAGACTGGTCGTAACCGTGGTCTAGCTAAAGGTACTGATGTAAGCTTCGGCGAATTCGGTCTTAAAGCTGTTGGCCGTGGTCGTCTAACTGCTCGTCAAATCGAAGCGGCACGTCGTGCAATGACACGTCACGTTAAGCGTCAAGGTAAAATCTGGATCCGTGTGTTCCCAGACAAACCAATCACAGAAAAACCACTTGAAGTTCGTCAAGGTAAGGGTAAAGGTAACGTTGAGTACTGGGTAGCCCAAATCCAACCTGGTAAGGTTATGTACGAAATGGGTGGTGTACCTGAAGAATTGGCACGTGAAGCGTTCCGTCTTGCGGCACGTAAACTGCCTTTCAAAACTACATTTGTAACTAAGCAGGTGATGTGATGAAAGCACAAGATCTACGCGAGAAAAGCGTTGAAGAGCTTAACGCTGAGCTAATGAATTTGCTACGTGAACAGTTCAACTTGCGCATGCAAGCTGCGACTGGTCAACTACAGCAAACTCATACTCTGAAAGCTGTACGCCGTGATATCGCACGTGTGAAAACTGTTTTGACTGAGAAGGCAGGCGCATAATGAGCGAAGTAAAACGTACTCAACAAGGTCGTGTTGTTAGCGATAAGATGGACAAGTCTATCACTGTTGCTATCGAACGTTTCGTAAAACACCCAATCTACGGTAAATACGTAAAACGTACGACTAAAGTACACGCACATGACGAGAACAACGAGTGTGGCCTAGGCGACACAGTTGAAATCGCAGAGTGTCGTCCACTGTCTAAGACTAAGTCTTGGACTTTGGTAAAAGTTCTAGAAAAGGCGAAGATTTAATCTCGTTAATTCTATGAAACTAAAGCGGCTCCAAAATATTTTTGGAGCCGTTTATTTTTTGACTACCCAATCACAAAAAAGGGTGGTACAATTCGCGTCCCTTTTAAAGAGGCAGCCCGACCCGTGATGGGTCTAGTTATTAATATTTAGCGGAGCACTAACATGATCCAAATGCAAAGTATGCTGGACGCAGCTGATAACTCAGGCGCACGCAGCGTAATGTGTATTAAGGTTCTGGGTGGCTCTCACCGCCGTTATGCACATATCGGTGACGTCATCAAAGTTACTGTGAAGGAAGCAATCCCTCGCGGTAAAGTTAAAAAAGGTGATGTTCTGAAGGCGGTGGTAGTGCGCACCCGTAAAGGCGTACGTCGTCCTGACGGTTCTGTCATTCGCTTCGACCGAAATGCTTGCGTATTGCTAAACGACAATACTGAGCAACCAATCGGTACACGTATCTTTGGTCCTGTGACACGCGAACTTCGTGGCGATAAGTTCATGAAGATCGTTTCACTGGCTCCAGAAGTTCTGTAAGGAGCACGTAGAAATGGCAGCTAAAATCCGTCGTAATGACGAAGTAATCGTTCTTGCTGGTAAAGACAAAGGCAAGAAAGGTAAAGTAACTAAGGTTCTAGCAACTGGTAAAGTTATCGTTGAAGGTATCAACCTAGTTAAGAAGCATCAGAAACCTGTTCCAGCTATGGGTATCCAAGGCGGTATCGTAGAGCAAGAAGCAGCAATCGACGTTTCTAACGTGGCGATTTTCAACGCAGCTACTGGTAAAGCTGACCGTATCGGTTTCCGTTTTGAAGACGGCAAAAAAGTTCGTTTCTTCAAGTCTAACGGCGAAACCGTTTCTAACTAATAGAAGTAATTTGGAGTTCTACTATGGCGAAACTGCATGATTACTACAAGTCGTCTGTAGTCGCTGAACTGACCAAACAGTTCGGTTACACAAGCGTCATGCAAGTCCCTAGAATCGAGAAAATCACCCTAAACATGGGTGTTGGTGAAGCAATCAACGATAAGAAACTGCTAGAAAATGCAGCGTCTGATATGGCAACGATCTCTGGTCAAAAGCCACTTATCACAAAAGCGCGCAAATCTGTTGCAGGTTTCAAAATCCGTGAAGGCTACCCTATCGGTTGTAAAGTAACCTTGCGTGGCGAACGTATGTGGGATTTTCTTGAGCGTTTAATTAACATCGCTCTTCCACGTGTACGTGACTTCCGTGGTGTTAGCGCTAAGTCTTTTGACGGTCGCGGTAACTACAGCATGGGCGTTCGCGAGCAAATCATCTTCCCGGAAATCGACTTTGATAAAGTTGATCGTGTACGCGGTTTAGACATCACTATTACGACGTCTGCTGGTACTGATGAGGAAGGCCGTGCTCTGCTGGCTGCCTTTAACTTCCCATTCCGTAAGTAAGGTGAAGGGTTACTGTTATGGCTAAACAATCAATGAAAGCACGTGAAGCTAAACGTGCACAGCTAGTAGCTAAGTTCGCTGAAAAGCGTGCAGCGCTAAAAGCTATCATCAGCGATGTAAACGCATCTGAAGAAGATCGTTGGAACGCGGTTCTTACACTGCAATCTCTTCCACGTGATTCAAGTGCATCACGTCAGCGCAACCGTTGCAACCAAACTGGTCGTCCACACGGTTACCTACGTAAGTTCGGTCTAAGCCGTATTAAGGTTCGTGAAGCTTGCATGAAAGGCGAGATTCCGGGTCTTCGTAAGGCTAGCTGGTAATTGCCACTTAATCATTTGGAGTAAATCATATGAGCATGCAAGATCCGATTTCGGATATGCTGACCCGCGTTCGTAACGGTCAGGCAGCAAACAAAGTTGCTGTAAAAATGCCTTCTTCAAAGCTTAAAGTTGCAATTGCTGCACTACTAAAAGCTGAAGGTTACATCGTTGACTTCGCTGTTGAAGGCGAAGCAAAACCTGAGCTAGAAGTTACACTTAAGTACTTCCAAGCTAAACCAGTAATCGAGCAACTTAAACGTGTTTCTCGTCCAGGTCTACGTGTTTACAAGAAGAAAGATGAACTTCCTTCTGTAATGGGTGGTCTTGGTATTGCTATCGTTTCAACTTCCAAGGGTCTTATGTCAGACCGCGCTGCACGTAAAGCAGGTCTTGGTGGTGAAATCATCGCTTACGTAGCTTAATAAGGAGTAGACTATGTCTCGTGTTGCAAAAGCACCTGTCGCTATTCCAGCTGGCGTAGAGGTGAAACTAAACGGCCAAGAAATCACTGTAAAAGGTGCGAAAGGCGAACTAACTCGCGTTCTTAACGATGCAGTTGTAATCGCTCAGGAAGAAAATAACCTGACTTTCGGTCCTAAAGAAGGTGTTGCTAACGCATGGGCTCAAGCAGGTACTGCTCGCGCTCTAGTTAACAACATGGTTGTTGGTGTTACTGAAGGCTTTACTAAGAAGCTAACTCTTAAAGGTGTAGGTTACCGTGCTGCTATCAAAGGCAACGCTGTAGGTCTAACACTAGGCTTCTCACACCCAGTTGAGCACGAGTTGCCAGCGGGTATTAAAGCTGAATGTCCAAGCCAAACTGAAATCGTGATCACTGGTGCTGACAAGCAACTAGTTGGTCAAGTTGCGGCTGACATTCGTTCTTACCGTGAGCCTGAGCCATACAAAGGCAAAGGTGTTCGTTACGCAGATGAAAATGTGCGTACTAAAGAAGCTAAGAAGAAGTAAGGTAACACTATGGATAAGAAAGCATCTCGCATCCGTCGTGCTACACGTGCACGTCGTAAGATTGCAGAACTGGGTGCGACTCGCCTAGTTGTACACCGTACTCCTCGTCACGTGTACGCACAGGTTATCGCGGCTAACGGCTCTGAGGTTATCGCAGCAGCTTCTACTGTAGAAAAAGCGATCCGTGAGCAAGTGAAATACACTGGTAACGTTGATGCAGCTAAAGCAGTGGGTAAAGCTATTGCTGAGCGCGCTCTTGAGAAGGGCGTAACTGCAGTTGCATTTGATCGTTCTGGTTTCCAATACCACGGTCGAGTAGCGGCGCTAGCAGAATCTGCTCGCGAAGCTGGTCTGAAATTCTAAGGTAGGGTTGGAAGATGGCTAAAGAACAACAAGTTCAAGCGAATGATTTGCAAGAAAAGCTAATCGCAGTTAACCGCGTATCTAAGACGGTTAAAGGCGGTCGAATCATGAGCTTCACTGCACTAACAGTAGTTGGTGACGGTAATGGTCGTGTAGGTTTCGGTTACGGCAAAGCTCGTGAAGTACCTGCAGCGATTCAAAAAGCAATGGAAAAAGCGCGTCGTAACATGACTACGATCGCTCTAAACGAAGGCACTCTTCACCACCCAGTGAAAGGTCGCCATTCGGGCTCTAAAGTTTACATGCAGCCTGCTGCAGAAGGTACTGGTGTTATCGCAGGTGGTGCGATGCGTGCAGTACTAGAAGTTGCTGGTGTACACAACGTACTATCTAAAGCGTACGGTTCTACGAACCCTATCAACATCGTTCGTGCAACGATCGATGCACTAGGTAGCATGAAGTCACCAGAAATGGTTGCTGCTAAACGTGGTCTAACTGTTGAATCTATTTCGGAGTAAGAACACCATGGCAACTATTAAAGTAACTCAAACTAAAAGCTCAATTGGTCGTCTGCCAAAGCACAAAGCTACTTTGCGCGGTCTAGGTCTTCGTAAAATCAACCACACAGTAGAACTTGAAGATACTCCGTGTATTCGCGGTATGATCAACAAGGTTTACTACATGGTTAAAGTTGAGGAGTAATCAGAATGCGTTTGAATACTCTAGCACCGGCTGCTGGCGCGAAAACTTCTGCGAAGCGAGTAGGTCGTGGTATCGGTTCAGGCCTAGGTAAAACTGGTGGCCGTGGTCACAAAGGTCAAAAATCACGTTCTGGCGGCAGTGTTCGTCCAGGTTTCGAAGGCGGTCAGATGCCTCTGAAACAACGTCTACCAAAATTCGGTTTCACTTCTCGTAAGAGCCTAGTGTCTGCTGAAGTTCGTCTAGCTGAGCTAGCGAAAGTTTCTGGTGACGTAGTTGATCTAAACAGTCTTAAAGCTGCTAACATCATCACTAAGAACATCGAATTTGTAAAAGTTGTTCTTTCTGGTGAAATCAACAAAGCAGTGACTGTGAAAGGTCTACGTGTGACTAAAGGCGCTAAAGCTGCAATCGAAGCTGCAGGCGGTAAAATCGAGGAATAATCTCGAGGAACGAGGTACAGATGGCTAAGAAACCAGGACAAGATTTTCGTAGTGCTCAGAGCGGCTTAAGTGAACTAAAGTCGCGCTTGTTATTCGTAATTGGTGCACTTTTAGTATTCCGAGCCGGCTCCTTTGTGCCGATTCCTGGTATTGACGCTGCTGTACTTGCCGATTTGTTCGAACAGCAAAAAGGTACCATCGTTGAAATGTTTAACATGTTCTCCGGTGGTGCTCTTGAGCGTGCATCTATATTAGCATTGGGCATCATGCCGTATATTTCGGCATCTATTGTTGTCCAATTGCTAACTGTAGTTCATCCAGCGTTAGCTGAACTCAAAAAAGAGGGTGAAGCAGGCCGTCGTAAGATCAGCCAATACACACGCTACGGCACGCTTGTACTTGCAACCTTCCAAGCTATAGGTATTGCAACTGGCCTACCAAACATGGTCGACAATCTGGTTGTTATCAACCAAACCATGTTTACGCTAATTGCTACCGTAAGTTTAGTAACCGGTACCATGTTCTTAATGTGGTTAGGTGAACAAATTACAGAGCGAGGAATTGGTAACGGTATTTCGATACTGATTTTTGCAGGTATTGTTGCTGGATTGCCTTCTGCAATCGGTCAAACAATCGAGCAAGCGCGTCAAGGTGAATTGCATGTACTTCTTCTGTTGCTAATCGCGGTATTAGCTTTTGCAGTCATTTACTTCGTTGTTTTCATGGAACGTGGTCAACGCCGAATCGTCGTTAACTACGCGAAGCGTCAACAAGGTCGTAAAGTATTTGCTGCGCAAAGCTCGCATCTGCCTCTTAAAATTAACATGGCAGGTGTAATTCCAGCGATTTTTGCATCAAGCATTATCTTGTTCCCAGGAACATTGGCTCAGTGGTTTGGTCAAAACGGCGAGAGCAGCGCGTTCGGTTGGTTAACTGACGTGTCTTTGGCTCTTAGCCCAGGTCAACCGTTGTATGTAATGCTTTATGCAGCAGCAATTATCTTCTTCTGTTTCTTCTACACGGCGTTGGTTTTCAACCCGCGTGAAACAGCAGATAACTTGAAGAAGTCTGGTGCATTCGTACCCGGTATCCGCCCAGGTGAGCAGACAGCGAAGTACATTGATAAAGTAATGACACGTTTAACCCTTGCTGGTGCACTGTACATTACCTTTATCTGTCTGATTCCCGAGTTCATGATGGTCGCGTGGAACGTACGTTTCTACTTCGGCGGTACATCGCTACTAATCGTAGTTGTTGTAATTATGGACTTTATGGCACAGGTACAGACTCATCTGATGTCTCAACAGTATGATTCTGTGTTGAAGAAAGCGAATCTGAAAGGCTACGGCCGTTAATCCGGCGGTAGACTCAGTTTCATTTACGGAGTTTAGCAATGAAAGTTCGTGCTTCCGTTAAAAAAATCTGCCGTAACTGTAAAGTAATCAAGCGTAACGGTGTCGTTCGCGTGATTTGCAGTGAGCCAAAGCACAAACAGCGCCAAGGCTAATTAGCAGAAATTTTTACTTGAAAATGAAGGTTGGGTCGAGTATATTCCTCGGCCTACCTTTTGCGTGCAAAAGAAGTAGTATTCCGCAGCGTATCCATAACGGGCTTTGCTGCGGCTAATTCTTTTATAGAAACACTTAGGAGTGAATAATGGCCCGTATAGCAGGCATTAACATTCCTGATCAGAAACATGCAGTAATCGCTCTAACAGCGATCTACGGCATCGGTAAAACTCGCTCTCAAGCTATCCTAGCTGAAGTGGGTATTGCTGAAAATGTTAAGATCAGTGAACTAACTGAAGAGCAGATCGATCAACTGCGTGATGGTGTAGCTAAGTACACTGTAGAAGGTGATCTACGTCGTGAAGTATCTATGAACATCAAGCGTCTTATGGACCTTGGCTGTTACCGTGGTCTTCGTCATCGTCGCAGTCTACCACTACGTGGACAGCGTACTAAAACCAACGCTCGCACCCGTAAGGGTCCGCGTAAGCCGATCAAGAAATAATCGGGAAGGTAGAGTACAATGGCTAAACAACCAACTCGCGCTCGTAAGCGCGTACGCAAGCAAGTTGCAGATGGCGTTGCGCACATCCATGCTTCTTTCAATAACACAATCGTAACCATTACTGACCGTCAAGGTAACGCTCTTGCATGGGCTACTGCAGGTGGTTCTGGTTTCCGTGGTTCTCGTAAGTCTACTCCGTTCGCTGCACAGGTTGCTGCTGAGCGTTGTGCTGAAATGGCTAAAGAATACGGCCTAAAGAACTTGGAAGTTATGGTTAAGGGTCCTGGTCCAGGTCGCGAATCTACTGTTCGTGCACTAAACGCCGCTGGTTTCCGCATCACAAACATCGTTGATGCTACACCAATCCCTCATAACGGTTGTCGTCCACCTAAGAAACGTCGCGTATAACGTTTCTAGGACAATTGGAGAAGAATCATGGCAAGATATTTGGGTCCTAAGCTGAAGCTTAGCCGTCGTGAAGGCACTGACTTATTCCTTAAGTCTGGTGTTCGCGCGATCGATACCAAGTGTAAAATTGATAACGCACCAGGTGTACACGGCGCTCGTCGCGGTCGTCTATCTGAGTATGGCGTTCAGCTTCGTGAGAAGCAAAAAGTACGTCGTATGTACGGCGTTCTAGAAAAACAATTCCGTAACTACTACAAAGAAGCTGCTCGCCTAAAAGGCAACACTGGTGAAAACCTACTTCAGCTTCTTGAAGGTCGTCTTGATAACGTAGTTTACCGCATGGGCTTTGGTGCAACTCGCGCAGAAGCACGTCAGCTAGTTAGCCACAAAGCTATCCTAGTAAACGGTAAAGTTGTAAACGTTCCTTCTTTCAAAGTAGCGGCTAATGACGTTGTTTCTATTCGCGAGAAAGCTAAACAGCAAGCTCGTATTAAAGCGGCTCTAGAAGTTGCTGAACAACGTGAAAAACCAACTTGGATTGAAGTAGATGGTGGCAAGATGGAAGGTACATTCAAGCGTATGCCTGAGCGTTCTGATCTATCAGCTGACATCAACGAACAATTGATCGTCGAGCTTTACTCTAAGTAAGGTTTAAACTAAAGAGAGGACACAATGCAGGGTTCTGTAACAGAATTTCTTAAGCCACGTCTAGTTGACATCGAACAAATCAGCTCGACTCACGCAAAAGTAACTCTTGAGCCATTAGAGCGTGGCTTTGGTCATACTCTGGGTAATGCACTTCGCCGCATTCTTCTATCTTCTATGCCTGGTTGTGCAGTGACAGAAGTAGAAATCGAAGGCGTACTTCACGAGTACAGCACTAAAGAAGGCGTACAAGAAGATATTCTTGAAATCCTTCTAAACCTTAAAGGTTTGGCAGTGCGTGTTGCTGAAGGCAAAGATGAAGTGTTCATTACTTTGAACAAATCAGGCTCGGGCCCTGTGGTTGCAGGTGACATCACCCATGATGGTGATGTAGAGATCGCTAACCCTGAACACGTTATTTGTCACCTAACGGATGACAACGCTGAAATCGCAATGCGTATTAAAGTAGAACGTGGTCGTGGTTATGTTCCAGCTTCTGCGCGTATTCATAACGAAGAAGACGAGCGTCCAATCGGTCGCCTACTAGTAGATGCTACTTACAGCCCAGTAGACAAAATTGCCTACGCTGTAGAAGCAGCTCGTGTAGAACAGCGCACTGATCTAGACAAGCTTGTTATCGATATGGAAACAAACGGTACTCTAGAGCCTGAGGAAGCAATCCGTCGTGCAGCTACAATCCTAGCTGAACAATTGGATGCATTCGTAGATCTTCGTGATGTACGAGTTCCTGAGGAGAAAGAAGAGAAGCCAGAATTCGATCCGATCCTACTGCGTCCTGTAGACGATCTTGAACTAACAGTTCGCTCTGCTAACTGTCTGAAAGCAGAAGCGATTCACTACATCGGTGATCTAGTACAACGTACTGAGGTTGAGCTACTTAAAACGCCTAACCTTGGTAAAAAATCTCTTACTGAGATTAAAGACGTACTTGCGTCACGTGGTCTGTCTCTGGGCATGCGCCTAGAAAACTGGCCACCTGCATCAATCGCTGAAGATTAATCGATACTAGTTAGAAGGATTAGGTCATGCGCCATCGTAAGAGTGGTCGTCAACTCAACCGCAACAGCTCACATCGCAAAGCGATGTTCAGCAACATGGCTAGCTCTCTAGTACGTCATGAAGTTATCAAGACTACTTTGCCAAAAGCAAAAGAGCTACGTCGCGTAGTTGAGCCTTTGATTACACTAGCTAAGACTGACAGTGTTGCTAACCGTCGTCTAGCATTTGCACGTACTCGTGACAACGAAGTAGTTGCAAAACTATTTAACGAACTAGGTCCACGTTTTGCTGCTCGTCAGGGCGGTTACACTCGTATCCTAAAAGCTGGCTTCCGTGCTGGTGATAAAGCTCCAATGGCTTACATTGAGCTTGTAGATCGCCCAGCTGCTGAAGAAGCTGCTGAGTAATCAGTTCGTAAGAACGAGAAAGCCGAGCGTTAGCTCGGCTTTTTTGTATCTGCGATTCAGTAAATCTTTATATCCAGCCTGCATTTATTTTACTCCATGCAGACTGGCAATTTAAAAAGTGATTATCACTTGCGCTTATTTACTAGTATTCCACAACCCGCCCAACGAACTTAGAAGTCCCTCGCTAGCGCCTTGTTTGTTCAAGTAATCCAGAATTACTGGAGCAAACTGACTGATCATAGAGGGATCTAAACCCAACGTATCGAATGCACTTTTTACTGCACTGATATTCTCAATATTCCCCAGTAAGCTTTGTGCTCCTTGCAAGTTTGAAAGCCCAGGAATCAAAGACTGTAATTCACTGCTATTTTCTTGTGAAAGCTGGCTTTGAGCCAAAGCGAGTAGTGCGCCACTACCTCCAGCCGCTTGTTCTGTAGATACAGGTAATTGGCTAGTTAGCATGTCTGTCAATGGAGATGATTCAGTGTTCAGGCTACTACCTACCATATCCATTAGGCCACTTTCTTTACTTTTTTGCGTGACGGAATCTAAGAATGCGTGTGCACTACCAATGTTCATTGATAAGAGTGCTAGAGTCAGGAGTGTTTTACGCATAGTACCTCCGAAGGTTGAGCGTTTTTAACGTGATTTTATTGTTTTAAAGGCTATCAGAATGAAAGGTTTAGAGGTGAGAAAGTCTATTCAGTTTAGACAAAAAAACGGCGCTAATGCGCCGTTTTATTAAATCATAATTGAAAATGGTTTCAATTAAAGAATATCTAGTAGTTCTACTTCGAAAACTAGTGCTGCGAATGGAGGGATAGCTGCACCAGCGCCACGCTCACCGTACGCAAGGTCTTGTGGTACGTATAGTTTCCACTTAGAACCAACAGGCATTAGTTGTAGTGCTTCTACCCAGCCTTTGATTACGCCTGTAACAGGGAACTCAGCTGGTTGACCGCGAGATACAGAGCTATCGAATACAGTACCGTCAGTTAGCTCACCGTGGTAGTGAACGCGAACTGAGCTTTCTGCTGTTGGAACTGCACCAGTACCTTCAGAAATGATTTCGTACTGAAGGCCAGAGTCTAGAACGTTAACTTCAGGGCGTAGTGCGTTGTCTTTTAGGAACGCTTCGCCTTCTGCTGCTGCAATTTTCGCTGCTTCTTGGCGAGCGGTTTCTGCACGAGTGTGAAGTTCTTGTAGTGCTTTGTTGATTTCATCAATTTCGATTGATGGCATGTCACCAGTTAGTGCTGTTGCAATACCCGCTGCGATAGCATCAACGCTAAGACCTTCAAGACCAGAACCTGCAAGTTGCTGACCCATTTGCAGACCAATGCCGTAGCTTGCTTTTTGTTCTGCAGTTTCAAATTTAATTTCAGACATGAATGTCGCTCTTGTTAGGAGTGATAAAGGCAACAGGATATCAGTTTCGAGCTTAGGTTTAAATGATTGCGACTGAATGCTTAATTGAGGCGGCCAGGGTGTGACTTATCTCTTACTCCAAGTGAAATTTCTGCTAATTTAATCCAAATTCCATTTTAGTTTAGTGAAAAACATATACTCTCCGCGTCGGTATTTTTATACTGGCAGTAGAAGTATTAAGGGACTCATTAAAATGAATCGTCGCAGAAAGAAAAAGCAGCAAGTCGACTATGTCGAATTGGTTAAACAAAAATTCGCTGCTATCGACTGGAAGCAGCCGTTCAACAAAGAGCAGTGGTTGGAGCGTATACAGCCTGTTAAGCAGTTTTGGCTGCGCCTACCGAAATTCCATCAACGAGCTTTGATGGTTTTAGTACCATTGATTCTGGTACTCCTTGTTATTCCTTTGCCGAATAAAACAGAACAATCAGTTGAGCAAGCTGAGGTCGATCATCAGCGCGTAGCGATTCAGCTGAACGCACAGAGTTTAAGCCAGCAAAGAACCTCTCAGAATTCTGGGCCGAAATCCGAAGACTGGAAAGAGTACACGGTTAAAAATGGCGACACGTTAGCGCAGGTTTTCAGAAGTAATCAGCTCTCGATGGCGGATCTTAGCGCTCTAGTAAAAATCGAAGGCAGTGATAAGCCGCTGAGCCAAATTAAACAAGGACAATTGATTCGCTTTAAGCTTAGCGATGAAGGCGAGTTGGATATGCTGCAACTAGAAAAAAGCGGCCGGTCCGTCATGTTTTTCCGCTTATCGGATGGGACCTTTGGGCGCAACAAGTAGATGCTTCAAAT
>NZ_WXWT01000232.1:0-4600 GCF_009904725.1 Vibrio sp. V43_P6S15P86 | reverse complement strand
ATTACAAACACTCTCAAACGTATCAGGTAAACCTCGACGATTTAGAACTGGTTTTTTCAACTTCTAGACGCAACATATCTAATATACTGAGAATACTTGACAGCTACAATTGGATCCATTGGGAGCCAGGTCGTGGCCGTGGGAAAGCCAGCACACTAAAAGTGACGGTAACAATACATCAAGCCCTCTACTTTACGATTCGTAATGAAATCAACAATGGTAGCTTTGACGTCATCTCGAGGTTACTTGAGCATTACCGTAGCACTGCTGTAAGCGCACTTAGCCAAGCACTCGCAGAAGTTTCAGAAGAAAACAAAGATTCAAATACACTCATCGTCAGCCAGTATCCTTGGGTAGATGAGCTAACTCCTTCACTGACTTATCGCTTTTCAGAACTGCAGGTAATACGCAGCTTGTATGACACCCTATTTACCGTTGATCACTACGGTCAATTAAAAAATCACCTCGCTTGTGAGTACAAAAATGAAGGCAGTTGTATATATATTTGGCTCCGCCCTGATATCTGCTGTCACGATGGGCTAACATTACAAGCAGAAGATGTCGTACACTCTTTAAATAAGCTCGTTACAACAGATGGCCCCGTCCAAAAATTACTTCAGCAAGTCACTCGTATCAGCTTCGATAATGCCAAACAAGCTATACGTATTGACTTAAAGCAGCCTAATAACTTATTCATTTACTGCTTAGCAACCGCAAATGCGTCTATCACTACTCGACGTCAGAAGAGCTTTAAAGGTCGCAGTATCACAATAGGTACTGGCCCGTTTGTACTTAGGCATTGGGATACCAACAAAATAGTACTGAAGAAACATCATAACTATTTCGCAAAAAAGGCATTATTGGAGCAAATAACGCTCTCTCATCA
Organism: Vibrio sp. V43_P6S15P86; assembly: GCF_009904725.1. NCBI lineage: Bacteria > Pseudomonadati > Pseudomonadota > Gammaproteobacteria > Vibrionales > Vibrionaceae > Vibrio > Vibrio sp. V43_P6S15P86. The sequence continues at coordinate 3,714 of NZ_WXWT01000232.1, read as the reverse complement.
AGGGACTGAGCTGGATCAATACATCAGTTATAATCAGGAAACTGACGATACCGAATGTTATATGATTCAGGCATTTTCTTTTCTAGCACGTAATCGTCGCGCCGAGTGCTCACTAAGCGAGCAAACTTGGCAGCGCCTATTTTCTTTTATCGAGAGTCGTAGATTTGAATTTGCCAAAGCGAATGGCTTGGAAACGATGCACATTCTCGATGATAACTCTCACAACGAGAGTGTTCCTCAGCTTGAGGGAACGTTAGTCATAACCCATCCAAAGTGGACGATTGATTATTTAAGTAAAGCGAACCAATGGATCGTAGATTTAATCCGTCAAACTGGGTTGCATGTAGAATTTGTGGAGCTAACTGACGCTAGTAATCCTCAACTTGTAAAAGAACAAGCCGACTTGCTCTTTGTCGAAGATGTCATTGAGCCACCTTTAACCTATGGAATTTATGAGTGGCTATTAACAGGCACAGGTATTCGATTTGCTCTTCACTCTGATGAATTTGAACAGCATGTGAATCACGTACACGATGCAGTCTCAGATCCCACGCCTGAAAAACGTTTGGAGGGAATACTCTCAGAGCTCAGAGATGGTACAACAATCTTACCATTGTTCTGGGGGCAAGAAAAAATCACCAGAGCGAAAGGTGTAAGCGGTGTTCAACTCCGTAAATCTGGGTACAGTGATTTCTACAAACTAAGAGTCAGAGCCGGACAAGACTAATCTGTTAGAAGCTTCTGTTTGCTAATTACTTTGGTAATCTACGATGTGAGTTTTCAAAATAACGCTTAATCGTACTAAGCGAGCACAAAATTGAACTCACCGACCACACGACCATCAATGTTGACAGGCTCAAACTGCAAATAATCACGGGCTTTTCCGCCCCACCACTCGTTACCAGTTCGCCCTTTCAAATAAAGCTGAGTCGTTAACAGCTCTTTCTCTCCACGCCACAATTTTACGTGGATGTGGGGAGGTCGAGAGCTATATGGAACCGGAAATAACGTTTGAAAAAGGTAATTCCCATCTTCGCCAGTTAAAACTGCACCAAAGCCTGCAAAGTGAGGATCAAACTTATTATTGTTAGGTTGATTCGGGTGATCATAGATGCCTTGTCCATCACATTGCCATATTTCTATTTTCATTTCAGACAATGGGTTTCCTGCTGTATCCATTACCTTACCCTGAAGAAAAATGGGCTCACCAATAAGACCTTTCGACTGCAAAATCAAATTTTGACGAAGTGGCACTGGAACCACGGGATAAAATGGCCCTTCCGTTTGAGGCGGTGTCGGCTTCATTGGGCTAGCGGATTTTAGCGAAGGCGCAAATATTAGCGACCATAAAGCTAAGAAGTGTCGACGTTCCATATCATCACCAGTGATTGTTTACCTTACTTAAGTTTGGTGATTCTTGATGATTTTTCCAGCGTAGCAGTACACTACAACAAACATGCCTCTGTTCAGGGCAACGCTGAACAGAGGCATTTACAAATTAGCTACTAATAATTAAACGGCTTCAAAGGCTAGTGCTTTCTTCTCTACCTGACGGAAGATAAGAGTGAGCAAACCATTTACGGTTAAATAAAATGCGCCTGCAATACCAAATACCGTCAACGTATCGTAAGTTTGTGCGTTAATGCGCTGCGCGTAACCCATCAGATCCATGATCGTAATCGTGCTTGCTAGTGAAGTACCTTTGAAGACTAAAATCACTTCGTTCGAATAAGCCGGAACGGCACGACGAATAGCGTATGGCAGCAGCACTTTTAGCGTTGCGGTTTTGTTCATCCCTAGAGCACGACACGCTTGCCATTGACCAGAAGGAATCGCGTTAAACGCGCCTTTAAACAGCTGAGTGCTGTACGCCGCGGTATTCAGTGCTAACGCTAACATCGCACAGAACCAAGGTTGGCTTAACCATGTCCAAAAAACACTTTCTCTCACTACATCAAACTGACCCGGACCGTAGTAAACCAAGAAGATCTGTACCAACAAAGGCGTACCAGTAAACAAGGTGATGATGCCACGGCTTACCCAATGCAAACCCGGAGTACGTAGGATCAGAGTCAGCGTCATCATCAAAGCTAAGAGGCAGCCGACAACCAAGGAAGCGGCGGTTAATTGAAGGCTAGTACCTAAGCCATCCAGCATTTGCCAAGCGTGTTGTTCGTTCATGCGGTAGCCTCCTGTCCCATACTCATGCCTTGAATTGAGAACTTCTTATCAATCAGTTTTACGGCACGTTGCGTAATCAAAGTAATGCCTAAGTAAATCGCCGCAGCAGTTGCGTACCATGCAAAGGCTTCATGAGTTGCTGCCGACGTTAGCTGCGCTTGTTTCAACAAATCTGTTACGCCGATCAGTGATACAAGTGCGGTATCTTTCAACAGAACCAACCATTGGTTAGTTAAACCTGGTAGCGCGTGTCTTACTGCTTGTGGCAAAACAATGCGAACAAAAGCATGTGCCTGACTGACGCCGAGTGCACTTGCTGCTTCTCTCTGCCCTCTTCCAACGGCTTTTAACGCGCCACGTAGAGTTTGAGAAGCATAAGAAGCGAAGATTAACGACAACGCCACCACGCCAGACAAAAACGGGCTAACTTCAATAAAGTCGCCGGTGATTAAAAACAGAACCTGCGTCGAACCAAAATAGATGAACAACACGACAAGGATTTCTGGCAAGCCACGGACAATCGTCACAAATGCCGTCATTGGCCATTTAACGAAAACGCGGCGAGACATTTCACCACTGGCGAATACCACTGCCAGAATCAAACCGACTAAAAGGCTTGTGAAGGCTAGCTGGACAGTCATCCAACTAGCTTGAACAAGCGATAAAGAGTAACCCGTTAGTGCCATATTACTTACCGAAGTACTTGTTGTAGATTACGTCGTATTCGCCGTTCGCTTTCACTGTTTTCAGTGCCGTGTTCAGCTTGTTCACTAGCTCATCGTTACCTTTATTTACTGCGATACCGAAACCGTTACCGAAATATTTAGGGTTGGTTACGTGCTCGCCCACGTATGCTAGATTGTCTTCTTTCTTGAACCATTCAGCTACGACTGCTGTATCACCAAATACAGAATCAATACGACCGTTCTTCATATCGATGAATGCGTCTTGGTAGCTAGAGTAAGGAACCGCTGTTACGCCCGGCATTTGCTCAATCAGGTAACTTTGGTGTGTTGAACCGTTTTGAACACCAACGCGCTTACCTTCTAGTGCTTTTTGATCAGCAACTTTTTCTTTGATAGAAACAAACGCTGCTGAGTTTTCATAGTATGCATTCGTGAAATTCACTTGCTCCAAACGCGCCTCAGTAATATCCATTGCAGAGATAGCCGCATCGTAGCGCTTGAATTTTAATGCAGGGATCAGGCTGTCAAAAGATTGATTGTGGAAGGTACATTTTGCTTCCATTTCTTTACATAGTGCGTTCGCCAGATCCACATCAAAACCTTGAATTTGGTTGTTTTCATCCATGTATTCGAACGGTGCGTAAGTTGCTTCCATCGCGAATTTGATCTCTTCTTGTGCTGCTGCGTTTGCTGCCATAGTTGCAGAAGAAAGGCCGATTAGTGAAGCTAGTAGAATCTTTTTCATTGCAATACTCCGTGTGTACTTAGTGGGCTGACACTCGCAATGACAGCCGAGCTTATCTGTTAAATAGACTGAACTTTAAAAACGTAATTTAGTGATTTAGGT
>NZ_WXWT01000043.1:0-4618 GCF_009904725.1 Vibrio sp. V43_P6S15P86 | reverse complement strand
TCCAACAAGGTTGGATAACGGGCTATTAATCAATGAATTGTCATGTTCTCGGGATTAAGTTCACCTTTTTGAACGCAGATAATCATTTATTTTAATTATGATTGTGTCTGAATTGGTCATAATCACTAATATCTGGTGATTATGACCAATAGCACACTGGTTAAAATAGTTGAGTAATAATAACTATTTGAATTTTAATAAATAAATGCCTGGCACGTCCCTTGCTATTTAAAAGAAGAGTTAAGTCAGGGCAGCTTGCGAAGTTAGTTAATTTTTTGTTAATTTTATTAACTTTGAATTGGCAATAACTCTGTAGTTAGCAACCGAAAAAGCAAGGTACGCGCTGCTTTGACGTCTATTCAAATGTAATTCCCTCACCATCATGCTTACAGGGAGTCAAAGATTTAATAAAAGCATGGTGATGAAAACAACAATAAAAAAGGATTTTCGATGTTAGCAAAACCCGTATTACGTTGGCTTTTACCTTTCGTTGTCGTTGGTGGATCTTATGCAGGATATGCCGCAATCGCCGCGACAGCTCCGGAAAAAGAGTCAACCAAAGATGCCATTACAGAGCCTACCGTTCAGGCTTCTTCTCTTTTTCCTACCGATCATAAAGTGGTGATAACCAGCCATGGTGAGTTAGTCCCTTTTGAAAAAACACACCTTTCCGCGCAAGTCAGTGGTGAAGTGATAAGTTGGCACCCTAATTTTGTAACGGGTGGGATCGTGAAACGAGGAGAAGTACTGTTCACGATTGAAAGTGACAACTACGAAGCGTCGGTTTTGCAAGCCGAAGCCAATTTAGCTAGCGCACGTGCGAGCTTAATTGAGGAGCAAGCCAAAGCGGAAGTGGCAAAACGCCAGGCCAAGAGACTGAGCGATAAGCAAGTGACAGACCTGTATTTACGTAAGCCTCAGGTTTTGAGCGCGCAAGCGCAAGTGAAGTCGGCTCAAGCAGCACTCAAACGAGCAAAAAGAGATTTAGAAAATTGCAAAGTCGTTGCACCTTACGATGCGCTGGTTGTTGAGCGTGATATTGGTGTTGGTCAATTTGTTACATCTGGCTCTCGAGTTGCCACGCTAAACAACATTGAAGTGGCGGAGGTGCACGTACCAATTGCCGGTTTTGATAGTGCATTTTTACCCGAATCCATTGGTGAGCTCACTGCGACAGTAACGCAGCAAGGTGTGTTTTCTACCACTAGAGAAGGTCGAGTGGTTCGTGATTTAGGCATGATTGATAGCGCTACCCGAATGATTAACATGGTCATTCAAATCGCGGACCCATATGGTATTGATAATCAGCAGCCTCCAATTAAATTTGGCTCCTACGTTGAAGTGAGCTTTACAGGTAAGGAGCTAAAGCATATCTATCGCCTGCCACAGGAATTAGTCAAAAATCGCACGGTATGGGTAGTGAATGGTGAGAATCAACTTCAACCTCGGACGGTAACGGTCTTGAGAGCAGAAGGTGAGTTTTTACTTGTGGGGGAAGGCTTAGAGCAAAGTGATAAGTTGGTACTTACCTTGCCGGAGTACCCTCAAAAAGGCATGGCGGTACAAATCGCAAAAAAGAGTGACGACTCCGAAACCGTCGTACAGTAAGTAGGAGTTTGTCATGGAAGATACTAAACAAAAGGGCTTAATTGCTTATTTTGCGAATAACCCCGTCGCTGCCAACCTTTTGATGGTGTTCATCATCATCATGGGGGTGGTGAGTTTTCTCTTTATTCAAAGGCAGATGTTTCCGAACATTGAGGTGAACTACATTGATGTTCGTGCGACTTATCCTGGCGCTTCACCTCAAGAAATTGAAGAAAGTATTCTCGTTAAGGTTGAGGAATCGATTAAAGATGTCACCGGGATTAAAAAAACGATCTCAACGGCCTCTAGAGGTAGCGCGTATGTCTCTATCGAGGTAGACGTTAATGCTGATATCAAGCGTGTCTTGGATGATGTAAATCAACGCATTGATACTTTATCCAACTTACCTGCCGGTATGGAACCGATCAATGTCTACCAAGTTGAGTGGCGTCAAGATGTGATAGAAATGGGGTTAGTTGGGGACCGACCGCTTGAAGAGCTCAAACCCATTGCTAAGCAAGTCGAGGATGAATTACTTCAACTCAAAAATGTCATGTTGGTGTATTTGAGTGCACCAGAGGAAGAGATAGCGATTGAAGTTGATCCACTCGTTCTTCGTAAATACGACTTGACGTTGAGCGATATCAGCAGCGCGATCAGTCGTTATTCTGCCAACTTTTCTGCGGGCGAAGTCAAAACAAACTCAGGGATGATCGCAGTAAGGATTGAAAATCAGTACTACCGTGGTGATGAATTTAGGAATATTCCTGTAAAGCTTGGCGCAAATGGTGCGAAGGTTTTACTGCAAGATATCGCCACGATCAAAGATGGCTTTACGGAAGAAGAGCGCTACTTTGAGTACTCAGGGCAAAATGCGATCTACATGTCTGTTGAAGCGACTCGTGATCAGAACATTATCCCTGTTGCCGAGTCTGTTCGTAATTATATCGAAGCAAAAAATAAGACATTGCCGCAGGACGTTAAGCTCAAAGTCTTAGTGGATACGACCTATTATTTAAATGGTCGTCTCGACATGATGTTGAAAAACTTGCTGCAAGGCGCAGCTCTAGTGGCGATCATGCTGACCATTTTCTTGCGCTTTCGCTTGGCAATGTGGGTAATGATTGGGCTGCCAGTGTGTTTTCTTGGCGCGGTGATGATGATGCCTGCATTAGGGATCACGGTAAACATCGTATCTCTTTTTGCCTTCATTATGGTGCTCGGTATTGTGGTCGATGACGCCATCGTGATGGGAGAGAGCGCCTACAGCGAAATTGAAGAAAAAGGCGGTGGCGTAGAAAATGTGGTTCGCGGTGTCAAACGTGTTGCCACGCCAGCTACTTTTGGCGTTTTAACCACAATTGCCGTGTTTGCCCCTTTCTTGTTGTCTAGCGGTATTGACAGTGCTTTCTTCTATGGTATCGCGGGCGTTGTGATTCTTTGTTTGATCTTTAGTTTGATTGAATCGAAGTTAATCCTTCCTGCTCACCTCGCACATACTCACTTTAAGCCAGTTAAACCTGGTGGCTGGCGTGACCGATTTAACCAACGTTTTTTTGGCTTTGTAAACGGTACGTATCGTAACTTTGTCACGACATGTACGCATTGGCGCTGGACCGTGTTTGCTGTGTTTTGCGGTTTACTGCTGATCAGCGCGGCTTTGATCAACGCGAACTATGTTCGGGTGATCCCTAACCCTAAAGTGCCTACTGACTATCCTGCGATCACTATTGAAATGAACGATACCGTTTCAAGCGAGCAAACAATCAGTGCTCTTAAGACCATCGAACGAGTGATGCAAAAAATTGAATCTGAGACCATCGCAGAACATGGTCAAGGTATGATTCGTGATGTGCTTTCATACAACAGAAGCCGTACCGAAGGCCGTGTTTTGGTGCCATTGGTTGATGAGGAATTACGCCCGTTTAATACATTTGAACTTGCTCGACGTTGGCGTGAAGCTATGCCAGTTATTCCTGGAATGAAGAGCATCAAAATCCGCGAGCAGAGCGCGGGTGGCGGTGACAGAGATGAGTTTGGTTACTTGCTGTTTGGTTCTAATATTAATGAATTGAACGAGGCTGGGCGTTACTTGATAGAGCGTTTACAGCAGGAAGAAGGGTTATACGATATTTCATCTTCTATTGATTCAGGAAGCAAAGAAGTACTCCTCTCTCTTGCGCCTGTAGCGTACGATCTCGGACTGGATCTCACCATGATCGCAGAGCAAGTGGGTGGCAGCTTCTACGGTGGTGAAGCACAGCGTCTTATTCGTGATGGTGAAGAAATCAAAGTTATGGTGCGTTACCCGCAACTTACACGTGAAGCATTTTCATCATTACGTTACGCTGTGATTACCACGCCAGCAGGTAAGAAGGTCATGCTGGGTGATGTGGTGAAGATCAACGAGCAGCCGGGCGTGAGTAGCATTCGACGTGAAGGCGGGTATCAAACCGTTTATGTCTATGGTTCGATAGACGAAGAATTGGTTGAACCTCAAGAAATCGTGAAGGTCATCGACGACAATATCTTACCGGACATGAAGCAAGTCTTCCCGAGTGTGAAAACGGAATTGGGTGGTGATATTGAAGAGCAGGCAGCGCAGCGTAATGAACAGATTCTGTTCTTTATTGCAGGCATGATCATCGTCTACATCTTGTTAGCCGTACCGTTAAAAAGTTATACCCAACCTTTGATTGTAATGTCAGTCATTCCATTTAGTCTGACGGGGGCGATTTGGGGCCACTTCTGGCTAGGTTTGGATATCAGTATGATGTCGACATTTGGTTTGATCGCCGCTGCTGGCGTGGTTATCAACGACTCTCTGGTTATGACAGATTACGTAAACCAAGTGAGAGAAAAGGGTATGAACATCAAACAAGCGGTGGTTGAAGCGGGCTGTGCACGCTTTCGAGCGATCACGCTCACCTCAATAACGACGTTTGCGGGTGTATTGCCGATTATGTTTGAAACGAGCTTGCAGGCTCGTTTTGTCATACCAATGGCTGTAGCTTTGGGCTTTGCGGTGTTG
>NZ_WXWT01000059.1:0-4640 GCF_009904725.1 Vibrio sp. V43_P6S15P86 | reverse complement strand
TTCAAATCATCGTTGGTTTAACGGTGCCACAAGTTCGCGAAGATATGAGCCAACTGATAAAAGCTTAACCCCCAAACTAATGCTCCAGCTCATATGGCTCAAAGGTGAGATATAATTATCTCACCTTTTTTGTGTACATGAAGCATATTTCGCGCAGTTTCCACGAAAGTGGGGAGGAGTTATCGAGCGAGCTAAAAATACAGTTAGGTTATACCCGTCTGTATTGTTGGAAGACTTGTTGAGTCTCTAATTGACAGTGGCGCCACTTTCTATGTTGAAAAGCGTTTTAATTTCTTCCAGCACTTCTGGGTTAGCAATAGCACCAATGTTTTTTACAGCTTGTCCGTTTACCAATTGTTTCACTGCTAGCTCAACCAATTTGCCTGAGCGCGTTTTAGGAATATCACTGATGGCAAAAATTTGTCGTGGGACATGGCGCGGTGAACATTTTGTTTTCAATGTTTGGCGAATTGAATCGGTGAGTTGTTGGGTTAACTCGACGTTGTGAGCGAGTTTTACTAGTAACCAGATTTCTTCAGACTGCTGGTTTAACTTGCCGACAGCGATGGAGTCTTCAACCTCGGGTAACGCGCTCACTTGCTGATAGATTTCAGCGGTACCGATGCGTACGCCGCCTGGATTTAAGGTTGCGTCACTACGGCCATAAAAAATGAAGCCGCCATGTTCGGTTTGCATCACATCGTCGCCATGGTGCCAGATATCGGTAAACTTGCTCCAATAAGCGTTGTGATAGCGTTCGCCGTTGTCGTGCCAGAAGCCAATAGGGAAGTTAGGTAGTGAGTTATTGCAAGTTAGTTCGCCGCGTTGCTGTGTAATGGTTTTTCCCTCGTCGTCCAAAACACGCACGTCGATTCCCAGCCCTGCGCCTTGGCATTCACCTTTGTAAACTGGTGAGATAGGGTTTCCCAGTACAAAGCATCCGCAAATATCCGTGCCGCCAGCGATAGAAGCGAGATGCAAGTCCTGCTTGATGTGCTGATAGACATAACTAAATTGTTCTGGGTAAAGCACCGAACCAGTTGAGCAAAGAGTTTTGAGTGACTTCAGGTTATGTTCTAGTTTTGGAGAGCAGTTTGCCTGTTCCAGTGCTTCTAAGTATTTCGCTGAAGTACCAAACAGCGACACGCTATGTTCTTCTGCTAATTGCCATAAGACGGAGTGATCAGGGTAAACCGGACTACCGTCGTAAATCACTAAGGCTGCACCACTCGCAAGAGCGGAAACATGCCAGTTCCACATCATCCAACCACATGTTGTGTAGTAGAAAACCTTGTCTTGCGATTTGATGTCGCAATGCAGTTGATGTTCTTTGAGGTGATTGAGCAAGGTAGCGCCTGCGGAATGGACAATACACTTAGGTTGACCTGTTGTACCAGAAGAATACAAAATTAATAACGGGTCATTAAACAGCGTTGGTTGATATTGAATTGATTGTGGAGAAAAGTGGTGAGTAATATCGGACCAAGAAACAAACTCAGAAGTGCTAGCACTCTCAGCGTTTTGTAAATATTCGATTTGGCATACGCTAATAGTAGTCTCTTCGGAGGCACTGCTTAACTTACTACTAAGAGTGGTGTTCTTGTTCGTCATATCGAAAGCTTTGCCTCCGAACTGGTAGCCATCACAGCAAAAAAGAACTTTCGGTTTGACCTGACCAAAACGCTCTACGACGCTATCGATACCAAAATCAGGAGAGGTTGAAGTCCAAATGGCACCAAGACTGGTGGTGGCCAGCATGGCAATAACGGTTTCAGGAAGGTAGGGCAAATAACCCGCAACGACATCGCCTTTACCGACACCACAATTGAGTAGCCATTGTTGAATGGCAGAAACTTGTTCAAGCAACTGTTTACCGGTGAGTTGTCGGTGTTCACCGCTTTCATTGCTAAAAACAATAAACTCACGCTCTGGTGATTGTTCAGCCTGAGATAGGAGGTTCTCTGCGTAGTTCAGCGTGGCGTCAGCAAACCATACTGTGTCTCTATTTACATGATGATGATTAGAACCTGTTGGTGTCCATTTGGGACTGCCAAGGCTCTTGACTTGCGAACCTATATCTCCGATTACGTTGCAAAACTGCCAAGTATGTCGCCAAAATTCATCATTGTGCTCAATGGACCACTGGTGTAGAGACGTGTAATTGTTGATTACGGTACCTTCGGCTTTGTCTTTATTAACCTTTTCGATGAACCGTAATAAGTTGCTATTGCTGACGCGCTCAGCAGATGGTGACCAAATAGGTGCAGAATTTGGCATAGGTCCCTCTAATTTCAATTCTTTTGAATATGACCAAAAACAAAATAAAGGGGCGAACATAGCAGTGTTCGCCCCTTATCTGATCGTTTAAAGTTGTTCGGCAAGCTGAGGTAGTACCTCAAATAAATCACCAACCAATCCATAGTCGGCAACTTCAAAGATAGGAGATTCTGGATCTTTGTTGATCGCGACAATCACTTTGGATTCCTTCATTCCTGCAAGATGCTGGATGGCACCGGAAATCCCAACCGCTATATAAAGCTTAGGTGCAACGATTTTACCGGTTTGACCCACTTGTAAGTCGTTGGCAACAAACCCGGCATCAACCGCCGCGCGAGAAGCGCCAATGGCAGCACCTAGTTTATCGGCCACTTGTTCGAGCAACGCGAAGTTCTCTTTGCTACCGACCCCGCGTCCACCTGACACAACCACCTCTGCCGCGCTTAATTCAGGACGTTCTGACACGGTTTTATCGACAGAAACCAATTCAACCATTGGAGCTGAGATAGTGACCTGCTGATGCTTAATATCAGCTTGGTTGTGACAAGTAACCGGCTCAAACGCAGACGCGCGCACGGTGATGACGCGAACCTTGTCGCTGGTGGTCACTTTGGCAAATGCGTTTCCTGCGTAAATAGGGCGGATAAAAGTGTTTTCATCGATAACTTGGACAATATCGGAAATTTGCCCAACGCCGAACTTCGCTGCTACTCGAGGTGCAAGGTCTTTCCCTTTTGATGATGAGCTAGCCCAGATTGCGTCAAAACCTTCAGCAATACTCACTACAATAGGTGCGATACTCTCGGCAAATTGATGCTTAAGTTGCTCATCATCGACACAAATTACGTTTGATATACCATCAACGCGACAAGCTTGCTGAGCGACTTCTTCACACTGGTGGCCCACTACGATCAAAACATTGTCTTGGCTGACTTGTTTTGCTGCATTAACCACTTTGAGTGTGTCCGCATGCAATTGGTTATTGTCATGCTCTGCTATGATTAAGTTCTTCATGAAATCACCTTCGCTTCGTTACGCAGCTTATCGAGAAGCTCTGAGACAGATTCAACCTTGATGCCACCTTTTCTTTGCGCTGGCGGTGTGATTTCTTGAATGGTTTGGCTAAATACCACTTCAACACCCAGACTGTCAGGTGTGATGGTATCTAACGGCTTGCGCTTAGCTTTCATGATATTAGGCAAAGAGGCAAAACGCGGTTCATTCAGGCGTAAGTCAGTACTGATCACCGCAGGTAAGTTCATCGCGACCGTCATCAAGCCGCCGTCCACTTCTCTCACGACCTGAACTTTTTGATCTTCAATCTTCACGTCGGAAGCGAAAGTTGCTTGAGGCCAGTCAAGTAGGGCGGCCAGCATCTGAGCCACTTGGTTGTTGTCCGTATCAATGGATTGTTTACCCGTAATCACAAGCTGTGCTTGTTCTTGCTCAACTAGAGCTTTGAGCAGCTTAGCAACAACTAATGGCTCTATTTTGTCTTCAGTATCGACATGAATAGCGCGATCGGCGCCTAATGCAAGCGCGGTACGTAGTTGCTCCTGACACTGGCTACCGCCAGCACTGACAACGATGACTTCATCTGCAATACCTTGCTCCTTTAGTCGTACGGCTTCTTCAACGGCTATTTCGCAAAATGGATTAATCGTCATCTTGACGTTATTGGTTTCAACATCGCTATGGTCCGCTTTCACGCGAACTTTAACGTAGGGATCAATGACCCTTTTGATTGGCACTAGTATTTTCACGTTAGATTCCTTTTACAGTGAAGACTATGTGTTTACAGTGAAGACGATGTGATGACGTCTTTAAAATGATGTTAATTTACCTTTACGTTTGCGTCAACTTTAAATATATTGTTGATTAACAAGTTGGCAACATGCAAAGAAAAAGGAATGCAATCATGGAAAGAGACTGCATGGAATTTGATGTTCTGATTGCAGGCGCTGGTCCCGCAGGTTTGTCTGCGGCATGCCGAATCAAACAATTAGCAGCAGAAAAAAAACAAGACCTCTCTGTTTGCGTGGTAGAAAAAGGTTCTGAAGTTGGAGCGCATATTTTATCGGGTGCGGTGTTTGAAACGCGGAGTTTGGATGAGCTTTTTCCCGACTGGGAAGAGAAAGGCGCTCCGCTCAATACCAAAGTAAACCAAGATAAAACCTACTATCTAGGCAATGACATCAATGGTCATGAACTGCCGTCTTGGGCGGTGCCTAATACGTTACATAACAAAGGTAATTACATCATAAGTTTGGGCAGTCTATGCCGATGGATGGCGTTGCAGGCTGAGAACTTGGGGGTGGAGGTCTACCCAGGTTTTACCGCCAGTCAAGCGATCATCGATGAAG
>NZ_WXWT01000079.1:0-4645 GCF_009904725.1 Vibrio sp. V43_P6S15P86 | reverse complement strand
CCCCTTAACAGGGCGTTAGCCGTCATGGAGCTTGCTATACTCAAAGTGATAGAATAGTATCACTTTAGTATTCCTTTGGAGCAGCTCTCATGAAAGTAGAACTAGTTACATCACTCAAACGCCAAGCAACAAAGATCCTTGCCGATCTCCACGACACTAAAGAACCAGTGTTAATTACCGAACATGGTAAGCCATCGGCATATCTGGTTGATGTTGATGATTACGAGTTTATGCAAAATCGTTTGGCGATTCTGGAGGGGATTGCACGAGGTGAACGTGCATTAGCTGACGGTAAAGTGGTGAGTCACGATGAAGCCAAGGGCAAAATGTCAAAATGGCTGAAATAATCTGGACTGAGCCAGCGCTATCCGACCTTAATGATATCGCTGAATACATCGCACTTGAAAATATCGTAGCTGCAAAACAATTGGTTCAAACGATCTTTTCTAAAGTCGAGCGCTTAGAGGCTTTCCCTGAATCGGGTCGCATTCCGCCTGAACTAGAACATCTAAGTTATCGTGAAGTTGTAGTTAATCCGTGCCGCGTTTTCTATAAACAAGACGGCGACAAAGTATTTATTCTGTTTGTTATGCGTGCTGAGAGAGACTTGCGTAAGTTCCTATTGAGCAAGCAATAACCTTTGGGAATGAGCGGCTAACAAACTGTTTAAGAGTGATTCGCAACGCGTGGCATTTTTACTATGCGTTGCGTTTAGTGTTTAAGGTGTTATGCGGCGGCATCGGTATTGCATTGCTCACACCTTAACAGGGCGTTAGTACGGGGTTAGCATCAAAGGTTAAAAGTTTCAGTGTTTATTGGTTTCTTACCCAAGTTTTACACCTGAACTGGCGTGCCTTTCACGTTCTTTCCGGTGGCACTATATGAGTTCTAATCGCTTTGATTTCACCGTTTACGGCTTCTAACTTTCGGGCTATTTCTCTGTTGCGGTTTCTTTGGTGTTGAGAAATTTTCATCAACAAACGAGTTTCTTTGGCGCGGTTGTTTAGTTCTGAAGCCCGTATTCTTTGCTAATTTGAAAACGGTGAAAATAGGTCATTTAAGCAAGTTTTTCTTCTAGCCAACTTGTGTTTTGAGATTGAGTTCTAGCTTGACAGTTATCCGTTTGGCTTCGGCGTTTTAATCCAACAGTTTCGTGCTATATTTCAATATCTTGGTGCAAACCAAAAGGTTTTGGAACAGCGTACTAACAAACAATTTAAGAGTGATTCGGCACGCGTGGCATTTTTACTATGCGTTGGTTTTGGTGATTAAGGTGGTATGCGGCAGCCTCAGTATTGCGCGCCTCACACCTTAATTGGGCGTTATGTGCTTTCGGAGAAAACGATGAATAAGTGTCTAATCATGATATTAGCTAGCCTTTCATTTGGTGCTCTTGCTGAAGAAGAGTCCATTGACTGTAATAATGCGATGACCACAATCGAGATAAACCAATGTGCCGCTATTGAACTAGAGTCAGCACAAGTTAAATTAGACAAATATCTAAGCGCTAGTTTCGAGCATAACTCTCATGACCCAGAACTGATCGCAGCGCTTAAGCTTGCGCAACAGGATTGGCAAGCATATATGTCCTCTCACTGTGATTCGGTTTATACGCAATGGCGTGATGGAACTATTCGTGGAATTATGGCGATATCGTGCAAAACTAAGTTAACTAAACAAAGAACGCACGAGTTATGGGAAAACTTTTTAACTTATATGGACAGTACACCACCAGTTTTACCGGAGCCAAGTGTAGAGTAGGTTTCAACCACGCACATAACAAACTGTTCAAGAGGGATTCGCAACGCGTGGCATTTTCACTATGCGTTGTTTTTAGTGATTAAGGTGGTATGCGGTGGCATCGGTATTGCATTGCTCACCCCTTAACAGGGCGTTATAACTCATTTTCATGTTCGGAGGTTTATATTGGATATTGCGACAATCACAGCGGGTTTAAGCTCAATTAAAACTGCAATTGATATAGGACGTGAAGTGCAAAATGCTTCATCTTCGCTGGAAGAGGCCCAAATAAAATTGAAACTTGCGGATTTAATGGGAAATTTAGCAGAAGCGAAATTGCAGTTCATCGATGCACAAGATCAGATTTTGACATTGAAACGTAAGATCGAAGAACTCGAGAGCAAGAAATCTCTTGCAACACTTGTGAGACGAGATGGAAACTTCCTATTACCTAAAGGTACTGAAATTGAGCCATATGGCGAAGGTCCATGGTGTACATCATGCTTTGAGGCTAATGACAAACTTATTACGCTTCATCATAAATGTAATGGTGTGGTCGCAGTAGGTTCGTTTTCTACAAGTAGCTATATCTGGGCGTGCCCAGTTTGCAAAAATAGCTTTTCTACACCTCAGCAAGATGAGTTATAACAAATTGTTCAAGCGTGATTCGGCACGCGTGGCATTTTTGCTATGCGTTGGGTTTAGTGTTTAGGGTGGTATGCGGAAGCATAGGTATTGCGTGCCTCACACCTTAACAAGGCGTTATACGAATGAGGAGGATTCGTGAAAAAGTGGAAGTTTGTATTCTGGGTAATGTGTTTCTTAACGGTTTTAAGCATTATTCAACTCCCGTTTTCTGAAGAGTTAAGTATTGGAGCATTTATAGGCTCATTTATATCCGCAATATCTCTTGTCAGCTTCTACGGCTTCAGTTATCGAGTTGCTGTCGGTAGCAAAGTGCTAGCGATCATCATCTTTGGGATAAATGCACTTTCCATGCTGGGCTTTGCGATATTTAGTGTGTTCTTCTTACTGACTTATCTAAGCCCGGGAACCTTGTTCTTTTTCGTTACAGGAATGGGACTAATGTTTGTTTACCTGTATCCGTTGTATATGTATGCATTTAAATCTACAGAGATTTGGCAGCTGGAGTAATTCGTATAACAAACTGTTTAAGAGTGATTCGCAACGCGTGGCATTTTTACTATGCGTTGTGTTTAGTGTTTAAGGTGGTATGCGGGAGCTTCGGTATTGCGTTGCTCACACCTTAACTGGGCGTTATATGCTTTCAAGTGAAGGAAGTTATGAGTAAAGAATTAATTGAATTTTTGAGACCATACGCTCTACTAGTAATTGAGCAGAATGGAAAAATTAAAGCTGCTGACTTTTATCAAAAATTGCTGCTTACATGTAAAAACTGCGGTGTAGATGAATCTTGGATTGAGTCGAATTCTCATCAAATCTCAATTTTCACTCAGAAATTGATAGATGTTGCTCTTTGCGACTGGCTGGAAAAACAATATAAAAACTACCCGCACCCAACAGTTCGCGATGGCAATAAGGTGATTTCAGGAAAGGTTGAATCTGTCTCTGAAACTTCTGCTAGTTTGATGTATTCGTATTCAGAACAATGTGGTTGGGATCTTTGGCGTGCTAGTGGTATGTCTGGTGGAAAAAAACTCCAAGAAATCACTCTACACGATGAGGCTAATTCCTATTACGTTGTATGGGGCAAAGATGCTATTGGTGTACGCCAGTTTAATATCATTGATTTTGAGTGGGTGGATAAGAACGGATACCAAATAATAGTCAAAAAGACCTTGGAAGGGCACGGAGAAGGGTTCGGGAATTCGAAATCTGTTACTGTTAACCAAGTTCATTATCCTTCTATACGTAGTGCATATGCTCGTATCAATCCACAAGTTACTTATTCAACGGTTTGTGCTCGTCTTAGAAAAGGGCAAACACCTGAAGACGCATTTGATAAACCGAGTATGAGATTAAATAGTGACATCAATAAGCTTGGTATCGTTGTAAGAAAAGACAATTGGGTTAAAAGTCGACGATCTATTTAATACGCATATAACAAACTGTTTAAGAGTGATTCGCAACGCTTGGCATTTTTACTATGCGTTGTGTTTGGTGTTTAAGGTGGTATGCAGAATCTTCGGTATTGCGTTGCTCACACCTTAACAGGGCGTTAAATGCTTCTCGGTAAAAGTAGGAATCAATGACATCACATCCATTATTACCAATGCCAAGTACAAATCTAGAAATCTCTGAATCATATGCACTTCTTGGTCGTGCGTTAGCATACGCTACAGATTTTGAACACAACTGTAGAACGTTGGCTCATTTGACAGATGTTGTGAGCACAAATAATGAGTTTTCATTCGAGGTCTACATGCTTTTGAAGTCAGGTACTTTGTATGAAAAAATTCGGTCATTGGTATCTGAGTACAGTTTACCAACGCATTCAGAGGACAGTATTCACGCCGCTAGGAAGGCAAGAAATAACATTGCTCATAGTATCTGCATAGAACATGAAAAACTCTTGTCTAGTGAGAGTGGGCGTTTGGCTTTTAGAGCAAACATCATGTGTGAAATGGATGCGCTAATTAAGGGGAACCAGTTAGTTCAAGACATAACACGAATACTTAAACAAGGCAGCAAAGACACACATGGCTCAGAGGCTATCGAGTATTTTTTTGCTGTATCTGAATGGCTTGATGGTAAAAATTAGCCACGCATTTAACAAACTGTTTAAGAGTGATTCGCAACGCGTGGCATTTTTACTATGCGTTGGTTTTAGTGTTTAAGGTGGTATGCGGGAGCTTCGGTATTGCGTCGCTCACACCTTAACAGGGCGTTAGTTGCCAACGAGGAAAACGCAGCTAAAGCAGAA
>NZ_WXWT01000388.1:0-4649 GCF_009904725.1 Vibrio sp. V43_P6S15P86 | reverse complement strand
ATGACTTGGCATGCAGACTAAACGGCTTACCTTCGACTATTCGACAGCATACCTCTGAAATGCACATTTTTGAGGTCACTTGGGTATCGCATCAGAATTATGAATATAGTTGAACCCCAATGACTTAACGACTCATTTCTGTTCATCAGATCTTAAAGTGACACACAAGTATGTCGCTTTGTCGAATTCATCATTACGCATTGAGTTTCATTATGTAGAATGATTCTTAAAGAAAGCGCGGAACCTAGCACTATATGAAGCTAAGGCAAAGCGCTTGGACTAAGCTTTAGCGTACGTGCTCAAAGTTAAGAATCGTGTGTCACGCGACGTACGCAAGGAGAAATGGATTGTACGTAATACTAGCACTATTCATGGCATTGCTCGCCATCCTCATCGGAGTGAAAGCCGCCAACCGAGCTGCACTTTTAGAAAAAGAACTAACCAAACTTCGTGAGGAAGTCACATCACTACGAGCCAGTGTCCATGGGGGCTCAAACCAACAAGCGCACCAACAATCCAGCATCGAAAAAGACACACCATCTGTCGCGACGTCACCTCACATAGAATCACAACAGAAAAATGTCTCATCCTCTGGGGAACATGATCCAGCTGCCAACCTAGACTTGGACCAGAGCGCTGCGAATCAAGGGTACGCCCAGAAAAACGAAGTGCAACTGGATGTTTTTAGTCAAGAAAATGAGTCATTCCTTCAGAGTAAAGTTCAGAGCCTGCTTAGCAACATTCAAGAAAACTGGTTGGTTTGGGTGGGCGCGCTGGCAATGCTAATTGGTGGGGGGTATCTCGTACAGGTTATTGGTAGTCACATTGAGTTTTCGCCACTTATGCGTGTGTCCTTTGCGTTTGTACTCTCGTTACTTATGGTGCTTGTTGGCGAATGGTTCCACCGCAAAGAACAACAAAATCCTCAACGAGCAACACGAGCCCAAGGCTTTACGTATGTTCCTGCTGCTGTTACCGGTACGGGATTAACGGGCATTTACTGCACCGTCATTTTTGCCTTTGTGGTTTATCAAATGCTAACGCCAAGTATCTCGTTGATCATTTTGGCTTCAGCGGCATTTTTCAGTTTAGCATTATCATTGCGGCAAGGGCCGTTAATGGCCGTGCTTGGCTTAATTGGTGGCTACACAGCACCACTGTGGATTGGAGGTAGTGAACCCAACTACTTTTTGTTAGCCGGATACATCTGCGCAATTTCGTTCGCGGCGACCTTATTGATGCAAAAAGTGCGTAGGGCATGGATTACGCCAAGTATCGCGATTCCACATGTCATTTGGATGTTGCTGTTGATTGAGAGTGTACCAACAGAACTGTTGTTCTCGTGGCTCGCGATTTATCTCTCCATCACTTTGTATCTCATTTTCGCGGTTCCGAGAATGGGTTGGATGCTCAATCCTCGCTTTCGTCACTATCAAAGCAAGTGGACAAACTCGCCGACCGCTACCGCTCTCGCAATTGTATTATTGACCTTTTCTGCCGTCACCAGAATGCCGGAGCTGAACACTCTACAAATGGCGTACTGTTATACGCTGCTTGTTGCGATCATCTGGCTACCAGCACTTCGTACAGGCTGGTCATTACGTGTATTTTTGCCATCCATTCTCGTCTCGGCAACCGCGCTGATTGTTCTTACTATCGCTTTTGATGCGCTGTATATGTTAGAGCGAGAAGCTAGCATCCTATTCGCATTGGCGGTGAGTATTACGCTGATCTGCTATCGAACATATTGCCAATCACTTAGTGACCGTTCGCAACTCAGTGGGCTGCTTCTGCTGGTACTGGCTCCCGCGATGAGCTTAATTACGTTGTTTTATATTGACGAATTTATGCAAGGCTACCTGTGGTATTGGACTGCATTCTGCGCATTGATGGCCACTTACTACGTTGTGCTTGGTCAGCGTGCACGTTCGTTGGCATTAGAATGCTCTGCCGTTATGCATGCTTTAATCGTAGGTATCGCTTTTGTTTGGTTGAGCGATACCTGGTTGACGACAGCAATCTCGATACAAGTTGCGGTAATGGCGTTGCAGACGCAATCAGGGTTATTTCGCCCCGCAAGTTGGGCGATTAAAGTGGCGATGGGGATACTGGTCATCCGCCTCACACTTTTACCCTTCATCCCTGAATGGCAACCCGTAGAAGCAGGACATTGGGCTTGGGTTATTGTGAGTTACCTACCGTCTCTCATCATCTTGCTCTATGCTCGAGCAACGCTAAAGCAAGTGGACCTCGAACTGACCAACTGGTTTGAAGGCGCATTTTTGCATGTATTCTTAATGGCGCTATTCACACAAACCAACTACTGGTTAACTGGGCAGTACGGCTATTTAGGACACCTTGATTTCACAAGCGCCATCGTTTTTGCTAACCAAGCGTTGGTTATGGGTTTGGTATACAGCTACCGCAGCCAATTTGCGCAACGCTTAAGCCGTATCTACGAAATCTATAGTTACTTGCTTTGGTGCGCGTTCGCTATATTGATTGTTTTGCTTAATACGGCGGAATCGCCGTTGGTGACTGATAACGTCTCAGCACAAGCACTTCCCGTCATTAATATGCTAAGCGTCGGCTGGTTGCTGCCAGCTTGCATTCTACTTATCGCAACCTTTAGAGGCTGGAATACGTTACAGGTTCATCGATTTGCGGTTGCTAGCCTAGGCTTTGCACTTGCTGCTATTTGGTTAGGCATGTCTATCCGTCAATTCTGGCAAACCACATCCATGATGCTGTACCAACCGACTAGCATGGCAGAACTGTTCAGTTATTCAGTAGCAGGTTTGCTCGTGGGTGGATTGCTTACTTGGCGCGGTGTGACACACAGAGGGTTGATGATGCAGCGCGTGGGTCTAGTGGTTTTAGCTTTTGTCGCACTAAAAGTATTCTTATGGGATGTTAGTTCTCTGGATGGGTTCTGGAGAGCAATCAGCTTCTTAGGTTTAGGAGCATCTTTAATCGCGCTTGGGTGGTTATTCCAGAAATTGAATCGCTCGGTGGCAAAAGCACTCGAACCATAAACGAATTAAAGAGAGATTCCCGACAATGCGCCGTTATCGTTATTGGGGGGCGATAGCGATGCAAAGCCGGGAATCATTGGAGTGTTCGTTATTTTAGCAACGCAACAACCGTATGACGACGCACGTTTGCTTGTGCATTCAACGCTTGGAAAGTCGAGGTAAACTCACCAGACTTCTGCACAAAACCATCCAGTTTTGCATTCACATCATCCACAGAAAGCTGCGCGGTTTTATTTTGAATTGAGCGCATTTGAGTATTCAACTCTCCATGAAATGCTTTCGCTTCCTGCAAGCTCGTTTGCACTTGTCTTAGGTGCTGGTTCACTTTGGCAATCGTCTGTTTCATACCATCGCGTGACGCCAAATCAAACCCAAGTTCTGCAATACCATCTGGCTCTGACTTTAGATTTAGAACGTTCGGCTGGCCCGCAGGAAAACGGTGCCCTTCGCCCGTGACCATCACTTTCTGCTGCATTTGCTGATAAGCGTTTTCTCTGGCTTCAAATAAAATGCTGCCATCGTCAGCTAATGAGGCACGCATCCCTAAAGCAATCAAGCTTCGGTCAAGCATTTTGACAGTTCGAGCACCATCGGCTTGTCCATCGAACTGAATCATTACCGCTTGACCCTGAGGGAAATCCAAACGAATTTGCTCAGCTTTGTCACTTAAGCGATGCACATTCAAGCCAGGAATAGAAAAGCGACGAATGTCTGCTTTATCTAGCTTTAAATGCAGTTCGTTGTTGAGCACTTTCTGGCCGTCGAACCGAGCATGCTCCACAACGTTCTGAATGGTGGCTTTAGAACGAACCAATGTATCCTGCAAGCCAGGTACATTTTGCACGCCTTGATTCACCGCTTGCGTCAAACCACGTTTAATTTGAGTCAGCTCTTTGCCTATCACCTGCAACGATTTCGATGCGATCTGCACTGCCGTCGCTTGCTGCTGACCCTGGGTCAGTTGAATCCCAGAGACAGAGTAGGCTGACGCAGTGTCAGCCTGAACTTGCGCCGGGCGCGGTTTAATTGCAGTACTTGAGTCTGCAGAACGGGTCGGCATGATAGAGGCTTGTTCTTGCCCACCCAAGCGTATGCTATGGGGTCTAACCTCTACTGTACTCATTACCATAAAAGAACTTCCTAACCTTATAGACGGTCAAACAACGATAGATCATTGATCTTTACATAGCTCGCTTGCGTTGCTTGCAAAGCCGCCATGTAATTGCTCAAGCGTACCGATGCTTCACCGTAATCCAGAGCTGAGAGGTCACCTGATACTTTATCGACGAACAGTTTATTCTCACCATGAGCACCGCCAACCAAATCTAGGTTATTGTGTCGGCCACCAATCTCCGTCATCGTGCCAAGTACGCTTGCCAACGTATCATCAATGGCACTCAAGCTTGCGTCCACTTCAGCTTGGAAATTCGGACTCGGGTTCTCAAATTCTGTAATTAGATTATTAATTTGATCCAGTACGTTTTTGCCGCCACCAAGGTCCAAAATGTCCTTTGCCGTCATGTTGGAATCCATCGTTACGCCTTTCGCAATCGTCACGACACGTTTATCGCTGTTGCCCTCGATGACATAACTACCGCTTGCACTGTTTATAGC
>NZ_WXWT01000130.1:0-4699 GCF_009904725.1 Vibrio sp. V43_P6S15P86 | reverse complement strand
AAGACTTAGCTGAACCTGGAAAACAATACGACCAGTCAATTTTTAAAGGTGAGCCGTTGCTCTTGAACGTTTGGGCAACGTGGTGTCCAACATGTTATGCAGAGCATAAATACCTAAACGAATTGGCGGGTAAGGGCGTTAAGATCATCGGTATGAATTACAAAGATGATCGTAACAAAGCGGTAGGCTGGTTGAATGATCTCGGCAACCCGTACTTAATTAGCCTATTTGATGGTAGCGGTATGCTTGGTCTTGACCTTGGCGTTTATGGTGCTCCAGAAACATTCATTATTGATGCAAATGGTGTGATTCGCTATCGCCATGTAGGGGATGTAAACCCACGTAATTGGTCAGAAACACTGGAGCCGCTTTACAACAAATTGGTTGAGGAGGCGAAGCAATGAGAAAGCTAATTCTTGCCGTTTTTGCTGCGATGACATTATCTCTTGCTGCTCATGCGGCCATTGAAGTATACGAGTTCGATAACTTGGAACAAGAACAGCAGTTCAAAGAGCTAAGCCATACGCTCCGTTGCCCTAAATGTCAGAACAACACGATCTCGGATTCTAACGCTGAACTTGCTCAAGACTTACGCCATAAGGTGTACGAAATGACCAAAGAAGGTAAGTCCAAAGATGAGATTGTTGATTACATGATCGCCCGTTACGGTAACTTCGTGACTTACAACCCACCATTTACGGTTGCGACTGCGATCTTGTGGCTAGGGCCACTCGCTGTAGTATTGGGTGGTTTTGGTTTGATTGTACTGCGTAGCCGTAAATCTAAAGTTAAGGCAAAAGCGAGCAGTGACGAGCAATGGGATGAGCAAAAAGAGGCTCGTTTAAAAGCATTGCTTGAAGAAGAGAACAACGGAGATAAGAAGTAATGACACTATTTTGGATTTCCACCGTTGCTCTTACGCTTATTGCTTGTGCGCTGGTGGCTTTGCCGCTGCTTAAACAGAAAGCGAACAATGATGATGTGTTACGCGATGAGCTCAACAAGGCATTTTATAAAGACCGTCTATCAGAGCTTGCAGAAGAAACCGACGAAGGGCTGGTTGAAAGCGAAGACGAACTGATTTCTGATCTAAAGCAGTCTCTCCTTGACGATATTCCTGGTGATAAAGCGCAAAAAGAAACCAAGGTTTCACCAATCGCGGTTTTAGTCCCATCGGTAATTCTGACGGTGGCGTTGAGCTATGGCTTGTATTACAAATTTGGCGCGTCAGAAGATATTGTTCAGTGGCAAGAAGTGTCTGCAAATCTACCTGAGTTATCGAAAAAGCTGATGTCGGCTTCTTCTGAGCCGTTGAGTGACGATGAAATGGCGGATTTGACCCTTGCCCTTCGAACTCGCTTACATTACCAGCCGGAAGACTCGACAGGTTGGTTACTGCTAGGTCGTATTGCGTTAGCAAATCGTGATGTCACGACTGCTATCGATGCGATGGAAAAGTCATATCGCCTAGAGCCCAAAGATCCTGATGTGATGTTGGGTTATGCACAAGCTCTGATGCTGTCTCAAGAGGAAATGGATCAAGCGACGGCTCGCTCATTACTCGGCAAGCTGATGCAGCAAGACTATGTCGATCTGCGTGTGTTTTCTTTGTTAGCGTTCGATGCGTTTGAGCGTCAAGACTTCCCGGCAGCCATCAAGTACTGGGGAATCATGCAGCAAATGATTGGTCCAGAAGATAGCCGTTACGAGATGTTGTCACGCAGTATTGAGAGTGCTCGTAAGCAAATGGGCGAAGCGGTTTCACCGGATAAGAGTGTCGCTGTGACAATTAATGTGGCACCAAATGCTCAGCTGGATCCAAACGCAGTTCTCATTGTATCGGTACATCGTGCAGATGGCTCACCAATGCCTGTTGCGGCAGCTCGCTATCCGCTGGGTACTTTCCCTCGTACAGTCGTATTAGATGATGGTAATGCCATGATGCAGGGGCAAAAACTATCTTCACTCGACAAGTTAATCGTCCGTGTGCGTGTGGACTCTGACGGTAACGTAGCAACGCGTGACCAAGATTGGCACGGAGAGAGTGACGTCGTTGAATTTGGCACGCCGGTTGAAGTGACCATTGACCAGCAATATTAATCGTTAGCGTCTGTCTCTGAAATATGACAACGGGGTAGAGTCTGTTGCCTTTAGTGGTATGACTCTAAACGATCGAGTAGAATACCGAAGGCCAGCGACTGCTGGCCTTTATTTATTCCCATATCTGAGTCATCTTTACTACGTATACAGCTCAACATACGTACAACAGTTCATTGGGTGACTTAGGTACATTAATAGTCGTTATGGAAAATAAAATGTATAACAAGGGTAAATCTACCTTCTTGTTACTGCTTGCAGTTGGACTGGTTGGCTGTTCAAGTGCGCCTGATGAAGCAGTAACAGGACAAGAAACAAATCAAACGACTTCTGATGTGTATGACCCGTTGGAAGGCTTTAACCGAACCATGTGGGAAATCAACTACGAATATTTAGATCCGTATTTGGTTCGTCCTGTATCACTTGCGTATGTGGAATATACGCCAGTTCCTATTCGTTCCGGTATCGCTAACTTCTTGTCGAACTTAGATGAGCCAGCCAGCATGGTTAATAACTTAGTCATGGGTAACGGCACGAAAGCCGTGGACCACTTTAACCGTTTTTGGATTAACTCGACGTTTGGTATTTTCGGTTTATTCGATATTGCAAGTGCCGCTGGTATTACGAAGTACGACGAGAAAGCGTTCAGTGATGCAGTAGGCCACTATGGTGTTGGAAATGGTCCTTACTTCATGGTTCCAGGTTATGGTCCGTATACCTTACGTGAAGTGACAGATACCGTAGATAGTACGTATTTACCCCTCTCTTATCTCAACTTCTGGGCGAGTTTGGGTAAGTGGGCGTTTGAAGGCATGGAGAAGCGTGCTTTATTAGTGCCGCAAGAAGCGCAGCTAGACTCGTCGCCGGACCCATATATTCTTACTCGTGATGTTTATATCCAGCGTCAAAATTTTAAAGCAGAAGTTGAAACGGTAGAAGAAGTTAACATCGAAGAAGAAGAGTATTTAGACGAATACCTAGAAGACTTTTAAGCGTTGTTCTTCACAATAGAGAAATGAAAAAAGGCTTAGCTGATGCTAAGCCTTTTTTGCATTTTGCAGCTTGGTTAGAAACTGTAGTTTGCTTGAACACCGATTAGCCAAACATTACCCGTAGTTTCGCCTACGAATTGGCCGCCGACTTGTTCTGCAGCGTCGTCTGACTTGTAACCACGAGACTCAACGATTGGTGCGTCTTTCGCGAAAATATAGGTGAAGCCAGCGTCTAGGCTGAAGTCTTTCGTCCAATCGTACGTTGCACCAATACTTAGCCAAGTACGGTCAGTTTCTGGAATAGTGATCGTACGGTTTTTGTCGCTTACCGCTGAAGTATCGTACGCAATACCAGTACGTAGCGCTAGCTTAGGATCAAGCTGGTAAGTGGCACCAACAGCAAAGCGGTAGTTATCTTCCCAGTTTTCTACTTTAACCATATGCGTGCCAGCGGTATTTAGGCGTGCTTCCAATTTCTCGAAAGAGCTCCAATCCGTCCAGTTAAAGCTTGCGTGTAACGCAAGTTGGTCTGTTACTTGGTGGAAACTTGCCAGCTCAGCTGTTGCAGGCAGGTTTAGGTACATATAGCCGTTGTCACGTAGTTGTGGAAGCTCAGAAGTACCGAAGCCAAAACCTAGACCTTCAGCATGGCCTTCAAGCTTCAGTTCAACTTCAGATTTGTACGCGAAGCCGATACGGTTATTTTCATTGATCTGCCATGCAGTACCAACTTGCCAGCCCCAAGCGGTATCGTCACCTTCCATGTATTTTAGAGCGGTACCTTGAGGAACACTGATAGGATCGCCAGTTAAAGGGTGCTTTCCTACAACGTTATTCTTAGGAGCTGCTGCGCCAAAGCTGCCTTCGCCGATGATGTAACGGATACCACCACCAACGCTGATTGATTCATTGACTTTGTAAGCTGCGTTTAAGTTCGCTTCCATTGTCGTTACGCTTGCTTCGTTACCGAAGTGTGATGCACCAAAGCCTTTACCTAGATCGGTTTCCATGCCGTAGTTGGTGCCAAATGCCAAACCAATCGCGAATTTCTCATTGTATTGGTGTGATAGGTAGAAGTTTGGAATGATTGCATCATGTGCGAAATCATCTGAAGATGCAGAAGAAGTACTACCGTGGAAGTTTACATCACCTTCAATATCAATATTTGGGTTCACATAGATTGCACCAACGGACACTTGAGTGCCTTCCAAATAAGTTAGCATTGCTGGGTTACGCCATTGTGCACTTGCGTTGTCAGCCATTGCTGCTTCACCAGCATATGCTCGACCTAGGCCTGTTGCAGAATATTCAGCAAGTTGGAAACCTGCTGCGTTAGCCATGCCCGTTGTGCCAAGTAGGCTTAATGCCACTGCAGTTGATAGAAGAGTCTTGTTGGTTTTCATTCGAATGTTCGCTGATTTGTTTATAACGTGGGACGAAAGTTTAAAGGTAGTGTTTTTACTTTAGAAATGAAAATCCAGCACAAGCAGTCATTTGGAATATTATGCTTTCAAGTGTTGTTTTGGTGGTTTAATAATCTAACTGTGAAGGGCTTGTAAATGGAATTCAGCGAACAGCTGTGCGTCCTAATTGTGAGATTTAGATACACG
>NZ_WXWT01000285.1:0-4700 GCF_009904725.1 Vibrio sp. V43_P6S15P86 | reverse complement strand
GATCAATCCGATCTTCTGACAAATTTAAAATCAAAATACTTTGTGACTTTGATCACTTTTGATTTTTTTTGAAATTCGAATTAAATACTTGCGATGATCAATATCACGTTTTGTGTTGAGTTGTGGTGGATTTAAAGTGTGACTTGGGTCTGCTTTTGTTTTTTGTGAAAGTTTGTGACGGAATTGGTGAGATAAATGCTATCTAGATCTTTCGATAGATTGTATCTATAAGATTCTTTTCGGCGCACTTCACGGAGCACGCCTAATTAGTTGATGAAAGGGTAAATAAAGAGAGTCGCCACACGGTTCTTCTTGTGATTCCCAACTCTCTACTTAATCACTGTTCTTAATCATCGTTGCTATTAGTATGATAGTCGAGGTAGTCATGAGCTTGCTCGCGTCCCATATATCTTGCCAACGTCTTTTCTTGAACATCGCGCAAATCCACCATAATCAATCCATCTAGAGCGTTATTGAATGCAGGGTCGACGTTGAAGCATACCAGCTTGCCATTGAGGCTTAAGTACTGACGCAGCAAAACGGGCACTCCTTTCCCTTCATCGATTCTGGCAATGACACGTGACAATAGCTGTAAATCACCCAGAGCGGTGAGCATGCTGGTATTCCAGTCACGGTGGTGCTCAGGAAGTGGGTTAGAAGGCGTGACGTATTCTGCGCAATTGTTGTCGTAGTGGTGCAGTGTCATTGATTGAGCCAGTAATTGACGTGCAGTATCGCTATAGTCGTTGCTAATACTGACTGGGCCAAATAAGTGCGTGTAATCAGGATTTTGATGAACGAAGGTTGCGATGCCTTTCCACAGCAACAGTAGCGCGCTCATGCTCTTCTGATATTGCTGTGCAATCACTGAGCGCCCCATTTCGATGGATTTACCCATTTGGTCTATAAAGCGTTGGTCATAGTTAAACAACGTTCGTGAATACAGACCTGCTACGCCGCGCTTTTCAATCAGTTGATCAACCAGACCTAAACGATACGCGCCCACCAAGCATTGATTCTCTCTGTCCCACACAAACAGATGCAGGTAATCATGATCGAAATGGTCAATGTCTATTGCTAGTCCCGTCCCTTCGCCAACTTGTCGGAAATTGAGCTCACGTAGGCGACCAATTTCATGCAGTAGGGAAGGGATATTCTGCGACTCCGTGCAGTAGACATCGAACTCACCACTTGTTAGCAGCTTGGACTCTTTTGGTAAGTTGTTCAGTTCTTCAAGCAATTCGCCTACGGGTAACCCTGCCGCTATTGGTGAGAGCCGTTCTGATGAGGAAGAGGGCTTCACCGATTGGATTTCACGATTGAGTAAGTAAGTGTTGAGCCGCAAATAGTTCACCACTTGATCATCGCTAAGTGTGTTGATCTCTTTGAATTTGATTGATTGGCCAAAAGATAAATCAATGGTTTGCGCATGTTTGTTTAGCAACTCTCGACCAAGCAGTAGGGTACGCAAAAGTGGATGGATTTTCCCTGCCATATAGAAGCGTTTCGAGTTCTGGCCACTGATGAATACTGGAACTGTCGTTGCTTTG
Source organism: Vibrio sp. V43_P6S15P86 (assembly GCF_009904725.1). NCBI lineage: Bacteria > Pseudomonadati > Pseudomonadota > Gammaproteobacteria > Vibrionales > Vibrionaceae > Vibrio > Vibrio sp. V43_P6S15P86. The sequence continues at coordinate 3,150 of NZ_WXWT01000285.1, read as the reverse complement.
TTTTTGCGAATTAGGCTACTTACGCTTCGACTCCACGCTTTGTCTTCCAAGCGTTGCTGTTTGGCATCGACTAACTGGGACACTTCACCGGCAGGAAAGACAAGCAATAAGCCGCCACTTGCTAGGTGTTTATTAGCCGCTCTGAGGGCCTTCATATTCGATTTGACGGCGTCTTTGCCTTCAAACACATCGACACCAATGAAGAGCTGATCTAACTCCGGCACGGTTTTCAGGTATTGATTGGCTAGAATTTGGATATCGTCTCGTACCATCAACAAGAGTTCGGCCAAGATGACGCCTTCCACACAACCAAGCGGGTGGTTCGCCACAATGACGGTAGCACCTTGTTTAGGTACTGAGTCGAGTGAACCATGAGCAATGCGATAATCGATACCTAAGATATCCAGCGTGAAGCGGAGAAAAGTTTTGGTATCGGCATTAACGGGGCGTTGGGCGTAGAACTTATCAAGTTGGTTTAAACCGGTTGCCCATTCAGCAACGTTTTCACCAATGCCAAACGGCGTTTTACGAGGGAGACGAAAAGGGGTCGAACTATCCATATTTACCTCAGCGTACAAGTGGCTGATCGGATAGTAGAAATTACAGATGACAGTTCAGAGGCAAAAGCATGAGCCTTTGGTGACAAACTAATGAAGCTTTATTGACTAAAGAAAACGGTATATCACTGTGCTATGAATCAAAACTCGCGTTACGTCTCCCTCTTAAAACAATAGATAGGCTATCTTATCTAGAGCAAAGATTAAGCTAAGTTGATATTTATCAGGGGGAAATAATGGAACGAGTTTCCAATAAAGCAGCACTTTGGATTGGGCTAAGTTTGATACTTGGTCTTGGCACCCTTGGCTATTTTATGCAGCAGACGGCGGTGAAATACCGAGCCTATGAAAGAGTCGTGACAGTAAAAGGTTTGTCGGAGCGTGAGTATCCTGCTGATACGGTGATTTGGCCGATTCAATTTACTCTAGCGAGTAATGATATGGGGGCCATGTTTGATGAAATTGACCAGCAAACCCGTTTGATTTTGGACTTTCTAAGTGCCAAAGGGCTTCCTGAAACCAGCGTTTCCCTTTCTTCCCCAGCGGTCATTGACAGAAAAGCACAGCAATATGGGAGCGAGCAAGACATTGAGTATCGTTATTTGGCCTCGCGAACCGTTACGGTTTACAGCCAGAGTGTTGATGTTGTTCGAGCGGCAATCAATGAAATAGGTGAGCTAGGAAAACAAGGCGTTTTGCTTAACCAAGATCCTTATGCAAATCGTGTTGAGTACAGCTTTACTAAGCTGAATGATGTGAAGCCAGACATGATCGAAGAAGCGACTAAGAATGCGCGTGAAGTGGCTGAGAAATTTGCGAAAGACTCACAGAGTTCACTGGGTAAGATCAAACGTGCAACTCAAGGGCAGTTCTCGATTTATGACCGAGACAGCAACACGCCTTACATTAAGAAAGTACGAGTGGTATCGACAGTTCAATATTACTTATCTGATTAAAGTTACGCTCATATAGCCAATAGTTGGTCGTTCCATCACCTTCTATTTGTAGAGGTATCTATGCTCTGTGATAGGGAAATCAGTCTTCGATGACGCTATATACAAGTACTTTTTTATAAAACTAAGTTCTTAACAGTGATGAGGGGAGTTTGATAATAATCAAGCTCACTTGTTTCTTATGAGCGTAAGTTAGTATGACTTACTGCTAGAAGGAATTAGTATCATGGCATACAAGCACTTTATTAGAGAACTACTGGGTTTAGCGATCGTTGTCTCTGTCGTCTTTGGCGTTTTAGGTGTGATGTTAGAGCTCTTTGCACTGACGGCACTCTGGGAGCATCAGCAAGCGATAGCCGATGTATTCTTCCATGAATCTCTCTACTTTGTCGTATTTTTAATCCCACCATACTTCCTTTGGAAGTTGATTAACCGCCCTGAATTGGTTTCTGCTGACCAAGCTTATTTAGCAATGAAATTAGAGGCTGAAAGTCGACGATAAGCCGATTGAGTGAGGAGTGAAAAGAAGAGGCTATGAGAAACATCAGCCTCTTTTCTAACTGATTAGTGAGCAAAGTATTCGTTGCTTTATTGATTAAAAAGCTGCTTCTATTGTGCCTTTGAACGTGCGATCGAGATAATCACGAATTGCTTGAGATTGGTAAATAGAAACAAATTTTTTATACGCTTCATTATTTTTGTCTGCGTCACGAGTAGCGATGACCATGACGGCCAGTGGTGCGTCTTTTGCTTCAAGATAGATACTTTGTTTCTTCGGGTCTAAACCAGAAGACATTACGTAGTTCATTGTAATCGCAGCCGCGTCTACATCATCCAATGTTCGTGGTAACTGGGCGGCATCTACCTCGACAAATTCAAACGACTTTGCATTTTTTGTAATATCAGTTAGGGCGGCTTTGTGGCCAACACCTTGTTTAAGCTCAATTAAACCTGCATTGGCGAGTAGCAATAGACCGCGACCACCATTAGTTGGATCGTTTGGAATTGCTATGCGTGCATTGTTTGGAAGCTCTTGCAATGAGCGATACTTGTTAGAATAAAGTCCCATGCGCATCAAAATGGATTGACCAATCGACACTAATTGGGCGTCATGACTATTGTTGAAGTTGTCTAAAAATGGTTGGTGCTGATAGCTGTTAATGTCGATGCTACCATCGCTAAGCGCGGCATTGGGTGTCACGTAATCAGAAAACTCGATGACTTCTACATTCAAGCCTTGCTTCGCTGCTTCCTTCGCTACTGCTTCAACTACTTGAGCATGAGGCCCTACGGTTGCTCCCACTTTTATGACAGAGTCATCTTTTTTTCCACAAGCACTTAAGCCAACTACTGCCGTGAGAACCAAAGCTAGCTTCTTTAGGTGACGAATACTTTTCATTGTAACTCCATTTTCATTTTAGACGTCCATACGTTTACATGTCCATCCTATCAGAAGTCGAAAAAGGGTCAATGGTTTAAATAGCTAGCAGACATTTTGTTTCTATTGCTCGTATAGAAAGCCAGATAATAGTTAAAGAAGAGGGGAAGAGGAAAAGCTATTACGAGGCTAGTGACGAGTTACCGCAACCGAAACTGTACCCAAAGATATAAGATACAAAAAAGGCGTAGTAGGTATTAAC
>NZ_WXWT01000103.1:0-4705 GCF_009904725.1 Vibrio sp. V43_P6S15P86 | reverse complement strand
CCCTATCGCAAGCAAGTTTATCGAATCGAATTCCATTTAGATTATTCTTATATTTGAAAGCCAAACACGAAACCAAAGCACATTCGCACGATGAATGCGTCGAGTGTGTTGTGATATGAATCTCGCGTAGCATTCATCAAAGTGAACAAAAAGACAATCCATTTGTGCGGTTTGCCATCACTTCTTTTCGTCTTTCATTCAGCCGATGTACGCGTATGCTTATATCTAGGCGAATTCATGCTCGACTGTTCATGCAGCATTTCTTCCACGGAATTAATGACTGCTCAAAAACGGCCGCATTAGATCTTTGCCCCTCCTCCCGCTCTATGTAGGCGTAGCCGATTCCCACTACGTCGGTATAGCACTTTATGACTCATCGCTTTATACTATTGATCATTTTGTCATTACCGTACTTATTTACACAACAACAAGTGTACGGTCAGTGTTACTTTTTCTACCTTTAACTTGCTGTGAAAATAATATGAGAAAACAAACTGGATTTACTCTAATAGAGTTAGTCGTAGTTATTGTCGTGCTTGGCATTCTTGCTGTCACTGCCGCACCACGCTTTTTAAACCTTCAAAGTGATGCGCGTGAAGCGCGTTTAGAAGGCATGAAGGGCGCGATTGCATCAGCGCTCGGTGTCGGTTATGGGAAAATGGCGATTGCAGGGTTGGAACACTATCCATATATATCAAACAAACACACAGACGCAGGTTCAGGTAAAGGCCCTGAAAATTTGCCTTTCTCAGGTTGTGAGTTGAATGGTTCTCTTAGCTGTACATTTAGGTACGGTTACCCAGATGCAGATGAAACAAGCTTAGCTATATTAGTCTCAGAACTTGAGAATCAGTATGGAGATAGTGACTGGAAAATTGTTCAAACTAACAACATTAAAGTCGTTATTTCAGCAAGAGATGATAAAAATAGCAGTTTAACTCAATGCGGGATTTTATATGGACCACCGCAGGCTCCAAACGAAAGTTACACCTTAAAAATTCTTCCATGCCCACAATAAGATAAGGCTGCCCATCGGCAGCCTTATTTTTAATCTTATCGGGTTTGTTTACGCAAAGTTAAATACGTATTTATCCATCATATTCACCATACGGCCAATCTCTGGCTTGGTAATCGTATCATTTGCGCCAAGAGACAGTGCTTTCGTTCGGTTATCCTCACTCATCAATGATGAGAACATAATGATCGGCATTTCATGAAACGCTTCAGTATCGCGTAGTCTCTTCACTAAGTGCATACCATCCATTCGAGGCATTTCTACGTCTGTAACCACCGCATCTAACAGCTCTTTAACTGGCAAGTTTTCTTCTTTCGCGACCTCGATTAAGCTCATTAATTTCTCATGAGCCTCACCACCGTCTTTACAAGTGATCACATTGTAACCTGAAGAAGCTAATGTATCTTGAATCAAAGAGCGAATAAATGCTGAGTCATCCACCACCATGATCGTTTTAGCATTACGCTTACCCACCATTCTCTGGTTTAGATCTACCGACTTATCCCCTTTCACATCGTATTTTTCCATACTCAGCTCTGGGTTAATATCCGCGATGATTTTTTCAAAGTCGAGAATCATGATCAGGTTGCCTTCTTTGCGAACAACGGCCACTACACAATCTTGTTCGCCCGCTTCCAAAAACTGACTTGGTGATTCCACATCATTCCAAGAGATACGATGAATACGTGAAATACTATCAATCAGAAAGCCATTGGTCATTTTGTTGAAATCAGTAACGATAACAAACTTACGCTCTAGGTCCTGGCGTGTTGGTACACCTAACCAACCAGCTAAATCTACTAAAGGCGTCAATACATCTCTGGACGAAAACACCCCGATCATGTGAGGTTGTGCGTTTGGATAATCGGTTGTCTCTGGTACGCGAATCACTTCTCGTACTTTCGCAACGTTGATGCCGTAATAACAAGTTTTTGTGCTGCCATCCGGCAATGTTTTTTCTAAATGAAACTCGATGATTTCAAGCTCATTGGTACCACTTTCTGTCAAAATGGTGCTGGTTACGTTACTCATAAAGCCAATTATCCAACCAAAATACGCATCAGAAAAAGTTTGATGCAAACGCCATGAGAAGCCATTCTCAGGCTAAAAATCCAAGCATCCTTTTTAGTCGTTACAACAAAGTTTGTAAACCACCAAAAGGACGGCCAACGCACATTTCCATATCAAACTGTGAAAAAATGTCTCATTTTTGAACAGGATAACATGAGTTAACTTAGTGCGAGCTTACCTTCCCACTTTTAGCGGCCATTTCGATGAAAAGTTTAGGGTTAATATTGATGTTTTTCGTTGGCCTATCACTATACCCACACATATGAAATCCCTCGTGTATTGGCGTATTCGACAGTATCTTATTCAATTGTGCTCAGTGAATTTCAATTATAGAAAATGTCATTTTCCTTTCCATCAGAAAGGTTTTTCCTACAATCCCTCTTAATACAATCATATTGCGTTGGGCGGTATGACAGTTCGGATAGTAGTGAGGCTCCATTTGAATAATGTTCTTATCATTGATGACCAACCACTTTACAGCGAAGCACTGACTTCTCTTGTTGAGAGCGTAATCAACACAGCCGAAGTCATTCAGTCGAAAGACAGCGCAGAAGTAATGGACTTAGTTCGAAATACAAAAATTGATTTTATTATTCTAGACGTTGTCCTTGGTGATCGAGATGGTATGCGTTTGGCGAAGAATATTTTAGCAACGGGCTATCAAGGTAAATTACTTTTCATTTCTTCACGCGACTATTCCAGCCTTTCTAAAGCGGCTTACGAGATTGGAGCTCATGGTTTCTTGAATAAAAACGAGACAAAAGAAGCGATTACTGACGCGATTGTGAGCGTCTCACGTGGGTACTCTATGTTTAAGTCTACTCACGCTCCTTCTACTGGTGATGTCACGCTATCCAATCGCGAAGCCATGGTGTTCCACTACTTAGCTCAGGGCTATTCAAATAAACGTATTTCAGAACAACTATCGCTCAGCGCTAAAACCATCAGCACTTACAAAACTCGTATTTTGAAAAAATACCATGCAGATTCATTGATTGAATTACTGCATACGATCCCAAGCGCTGAAAACATTCGATGCGATCGTTAGTTCTTCATATATTTTGCAATGGCATCGGTTAATATCTGGTGCATTGCGTCGTGACGATGGCTTTGCTTCATCTGAAGTACAACCTTTGGCCAGCCATTGGGGTAATAAGATTCAGGAATACGAATAAAACGGTATCCTTCGATTGGCGCCTGATACTCCAGAAAAACCGTCGCCGCCTTTTTTTGTTTGAGCAGCTTTAGCACACTGCTCACGTTATCTAGCGCTGCAATTCGATTGATCACCATACCGTGATTCTCCATTGCTCGTTTTGCAAGCTGCTCTTTCTCTTTCCAACCGATAATTTCAAGCATAATAAATGGCAGTTTGGCAGCCTCTTCAAGAGTGGTGATCCCAAGCTCTTCCGGAACAACAACCACAGCAGGCGCGTAACCAATAAATTTCTGATGGATAGATTTAGGCAATTCATCATTGAAGTAATGAAGCTGGGCATCCACTTTGCCTAAAAGGATTTCGTCCACCGTATATTCCGTGATGGTTGCGACAGTAATATGAGCTTTAGGAAACAGCGTCATTAAATCCATCGCCAACAAGTGTCCAAATGAGTACTGAGCCGTTTGGGGTAAACAGACCGTTATATCTTTACTGTATTTTTCTGGTTTGAATTCTGATCGAACTAAGCATGTTTCTAAGTTATCTAATGCATCTGCAATTTTGGGTAGCTGACGCATCAGAAAGTTGGTGGGTTCTAAATGATGTGGGTGACGAATGAATAGTTCATCACCAAGTTGGATGCGTAAGCGAGCAAGATATTTACTGATCGACGCCTCACTCTTGCCCAAGGCTTTCGCTACGGGTTTAAGCTGACGATGCTTTTCTAACAGAACCAGTATTTTTAATAGGTTTAGATCAAGGTCTTTGTTCACGATACAGTACCAGTTGGGTCTTATGCTAATCAGCAATCAAAGGAGCATTATGTATTGCTCGACTAATATAAAAGACCAAGGGTACTGCTTGGTCAAATTTATCAAACAGTTATGTCATGGTTATGTATTGTTGTCCTCAAACACGCTGTTTTTTCATTTCATATAACTCTTCACCTGCTCTCACGATCACCTCTTGCAGCGTTTCATCCTCTTCGCGCACAGCAACACCAGTACTAACGCTGATCTCTATATCTAATGTATTTAAACGATTGTGTTTAACAACGCCACGGAGCTTTTTCGCTAACATGGAAGCTTTGCTCATGCTGCATCCGGGCAAAATTACAATAAACTCATCACCACCAGTCCTGACTAAGTAGTCACTGTTCCGAAAAACCTTTCTCATTGAGTCTGCAATAATAACAATGACTTCATCGCCAACATGGTGTCCGTAACGATCATTAATCTTCTTGATACGATTTCCGTCAATCGCAATGATAGAGTATGGTTCAACCTCCATTCGATGTTTAAACCGCTCTTCTTTAAATACTCGCCGATTTAATAATCCGGTTAAGTCATCTTGCGTTACATCACTCAGAGCATTTTCTAATTGAATTTTGCTCTGTTTAGATTCATTGGCTTTTCGATAATAGGCGAACGCTACGACAGAATAGATGACAAGAATAAAGC
>NZ_WXWT01000292.1:0-4728 GCF_009904725.1 Vibrio sp. V43_P6S15P86 | reverse complement strand
CTGTTATAACTATGCTTAATGAAGTCGCTTAATTGACTCCGAAGAGGCGTTAACTACAAAGGCAGAAATCGCATGCCGTTAACCCCGAACCTGAGGCCAACCAGAGGAGAGCACTGACTTATGCAAGAAGTACCGTCAAACACTTCGTCAACCCTGGCCAGTGCAATAGAAAAGCTTGCCAAGCACATTGAGAAATGGGCAAATGGCGCGAACCAATATGACACAGAAATTCCAGGATTAAGGTTCAGTCGCTGGGCAACCCCAACACCACCGACAAGCTACACCCACAACCCAAGTATTTGCTTAATTGCTCAAGGGAGGAAGCGCGTGTTGTTGGGTGAAGATAGCTTTGTTTACGATGCGAACCACTTTTTGATCTCCTCTGTCGACTTGCCGATTATCGCCAATATCATTGAAGCCAGTGAAGATAAACCTTATTTAGGGGTGATTATGGAGCTGGATCTAACTGAAATATCTCAACTTATTGTCGATAGTGAACTGACGTTTAATCAAAGCAAAGAAGCGCAAAAAGGCATAGCGGTTGGAGAATTATCGGAGCCATTACTTGACGCCTTTCTGCGTTTAATAGAGCTGCTGGATGAAGGACAAAGCATCAAAATTTTAGCGCCGATCATTAAACGAGAGATTTTTTATCGACTGTTAATCACCGAACAGGGCGCTCGTCTTAATCAAATCGTGACTGCAGGAAGTCACAGCCATCAAATCGCGAAGGCCATTGATTGGTTGAAGAATAATTTCGTAAAGCCGTTAAGTGTCAGTGAGTTAGCCGCCTACAGTGGCATGAGTAAATCGGCGTTTTATACCCACTTTCGTTCTATGACCTCTATGACGCCACTGCAATTTCAAAAGAAATTAAGACTCAGCGAAGCTCGGCGTTTAATGCTGACAGAAAACCTCGATGCCATGGCGACCACGTTTAAAGTGGGTTACGAAAGCCCTTCTCAATTTAGCCGTGAATACAGCCGTTTATTTGGTGCACCACCATCCAAAGACATCAAGTCTTTGCGCGAGAGTATGGGTTAAGCTCGGAATATCCTAGGAAGAAGCTAGAAAGTGAAACCGTCAGCCTCGTACTGCCTCGAGGCTAACGGTTTTATTATTTTGGAGAGAATGAACGTCACCTGCATTTGCAAGCAAAACTGCGCAATATTGTTTATAACACCGCTTGTCGACTAGGCAAAAATACCTCACCCAACATACAGCGAACCGAGCCACCACCAATAGATTCTATGGTAGAAACATCGAATGGCAGCAATTTACCGTGCGTCGAAAGTTGATTTCTTTGTGCTGGAGAGAAAGCATCGTATGCCGATTGCGACATCGCAATGACTTTGTCTCCATTGATGGTTTCCAACTGAAGAATGTTGCCGCAGAAGTGGTTCATTTGCTCAATCGAAATAGAGATCACTTGTTTATCTTTAGCGAGAGATTTCATCACAAAACGACGCTCAAATTCTGGGATCACTTCGTCACAAATCACGCAGAACTGCTCACCCACAGCCATCATCACGTTGGTATGGTAAATAGGCGCACCAGATGGCAAACGAGTTTGGAAAGAGATCACTCGTTCATAACCAATACGATCGGCGTAATCTTCTAAAACCAGACGATCACAACGTTGTGAGAGTGCGGCATAGACCGTTTTATTTAAGTGGTCAAAGACCATCACACCCGTGCTTTCTAAATACGCTTGCTCATCAAGATATTCAGTTAGGCTGCTACGTCGATGAACTTCTCGCCCAGCTTGCGCTAGTGCCGCCACAAGCGCATCGGGACGCACTTCTTTTTGACGGTTTTCACAGGCCATTGGAAAGGTGTACAACGTGCCATCTGGCGTAGTGCTAAACCAGTTGTTTGGAAATACCGCGTCTGGCGTCGAAACATCTGAAGCTGGATAATCAAACTCAACAACTTGAACGCCCTCTTGACGCAGCGTAGCTACCATACTCGCGAACTCGGCCATCACTCTACGCGAGACTTCTTCTTGGCTGAGTGACACTTTATGTTGGAACTCATTATCTTGTGCGGTTTCTTCATTAAAACGAAACTCTTTCGGTGGCACCATCACTACGCAGTTTGCGGTTTGGCGCTGAGCACTTTGCGTGCTTTCTTCTTTCCCATTAGCAAATTGGGTCACTGATTCGTGTAATAGCATCCAATACATTCCTTATCACTAGAATGAGGAGATTGTAAATTTATTGTTAACTTCAGTTTTGCTGTTTTCACAATTAATTTAATTATCTAGAAGTAATTTTCACTGAACTTAGCTTATTTCTCCCGAAATTTTATTGTCACTATGCAGATTTAAGGTTTTATGGCATCGCGATAAACATGCGAAGAATTCATCATAAGAATCAGAACCATAGACAACCACACCCATAACCAACTAGTTACATTTAAAACACAATCGGTTAGACTATTTTTTCGCCCCTCTCGTCAATCCGTCTGCTTTCTCGAGGAGCAGCCAAAAACTCTTATACACGCGGCTTCGTCCAAAGCTGCGTGAATCGATGGATTTAGCCACCCCAAATGGCACTGTTTTAACTTTAGGATGAGTTATGTTTAAACGATTTGAAGGCTTTACAGAGCCGTTCCCCAAATCCACACCAGATCAGCCTCCTTCAGGGATGCTCGCTTTTTTACGTTATTACACCCGCGGCTACGAAAAGCCTTTGATCATCATGTCTTTGATGGCCACGATTGTTGCTGTCGTTGAAGTTATGTTGTTTGGCGCGATGGGACAATTGGTTGATTGGTTGTCCACCAGCAATCCAGAAACGTTCTTGCAAGACAATAAAGCAGATTTAATTTTCTACGGAACCTTATTGTTGGTTGTCATGCCCATTCTGGTGATCGTGTATTCGTTGCTCGTTCACCAAACATTATTGGGCAACTATCCAATGTCTATCCGCTGGCTTGCACACCGGTATTTGCTCAATCAAAGCTTAAACTTCTATCAAGATGATTTTGCAGGCCGAGTTGCAACTAAAGTCATGCAAACCTCATTAGCTGTGCGCGAAACCGTCATGAAAGCTATGGATGTATTTGTTTATGTTACGGTTTACTTCACCAGCATGATCATTATGTTAGCGACGGCAGACTGGCGTTTGATGATCCCAATGATTGTCTGGCTGCTCGCTTACATCGCTATCCAAATCTATTTCGTTCCTAAGCTCAAAGACGTCGCTTCAGCGCAGGCCGATGCTCGTTCGACAATGACAGGACGCATCGTCGACAGCTATACCAATATTCAGACGGTCAAACTGTTTTCTCATAGCCAGCGCGAAACCCAATATGCTGAGCAAGGCATGAAGGGATTTTTGAATACGGTCTATCGTCAAATGCGCCTAGTGACCGGCTTCGACGTTGCTGTAGAGATCTCAAACTATATTTTGGTGTTTTCCGTTGCTGCTTTATCGATTTACCTGTGGTTGGATAGTGCCATCAGCGTTGGCGCGATTGCGATTGCTGTTAGCCTTGCATTACGCGTAAATGGTATGTCGATGTGGATCATGTGGGAAGTTGGCGCCCTCTTTGAAAATATGGGAACCGTAGTCGATGGAATGAAAACGCTCTCTAAGCCTATTGATATTAAAGATAAACCAGGCGCAAAAGACTTAGTAGTCACTGAAGGTGGCATTCACTTTGATAACGTCAGCTTCCATTACGGTGAGAACAAAGGCGTGATTAGCCACCTCGATCTCAACATCAAACCAGGAGAGAAAGTCGGCTTGGTTGGGCGCTCCGGCGCCGGAAAATCAACTCTGGTGAACTTGTTACTTCGTTTCCACGATGTCGAAGACGGCAGCATTAAGATCGATGGACAGAACATCTCTGAAGTCACACAAGACTCTTTGCGTTCAAAGATCGGTATGGTGACCCAAGATACTTCTCTGCTGCACCGCTCTATTCGCGACAATATTTTGTATGGCAACCCAGATGCGACAGAAGAAGATTTGTTGAAAGCCACCAAGCAAGCGCATGCCCATGAGTTTATTGAAACTCTGACCGACCCATTTGGTAATGTCGGGTACGATGCGCAAGTTGGTGAACGTGGTGTGAAACTGTCTGGTGGCCAGCGTCAGCGTATCGCGATTTCTCGTGTGCTACTCAAAGATGCACCATTACTGGTACTGGATGAAGCTACATCAGCTCTGGATTCAGAAGTCGAAGCAGCCATTCAGGAAAGCTTGAATGAGTTAATGCAAGGAAAAACCGTTATTGCGATTGCGCACCGATTGTCGACCATCGCACAAATGGATCGCCTCATCGTGCTAGATAAAGGCAGTATTGTTGAACAAGGTTCTCACCAAGAGCTCATCGCGAACAACGGTATTTATGCCCAGCTTTGGGCCCATCAAACTGGCGGATTTATCGCTGAAGAGTTAGAAAATCAACACGTTTCTTAATTAGCGAGAAACCCAATAAAAACGGCGCATGAAGCGCCGTTTTTCATTTTTATTGATAATCCTATACTCATATAGCCATTACAGTTTCTCATATATGAAACATCCTCCATGATAAAGCTCACATTTTTTCTGCTAATATACCGCCTCGTTGCGTATCCATTGCAATGAACACAATACAGAGTTTTGAGCCGTCTTCATTTGTCATTTCACTTTTTGAGAAACAGCTATACTCAATAGATGGCTTAGTTATTAGATTAACAATAAGGTAATTAGCTTATGTGTAAATGTGGTTCAATGC
>NZ_WXWT01000170.1:0-4779 GCF_009904725.1 Vibrio sp. V43_P6S15P86 | reverse complement strand
CATTTATTGTTGAGCACAAGGATACAATTAATTTCCAATTATAGAGATTATCTTCAAGAATAAAACAATCTAGACTATGCACCAGTATTACGACCTTGATTTTGGGAAGAAGAAAATGAAGTACGATTGGATCCTGTTTGACGCTGACGAAACCTTATTCCACTTTGATGCTTTCAAAGGTTTGCAGCTTATGTTTTCTCGCAAAGGCGTAGATTTTACTGAACAAGATTTTGCTCATTACCAAACCGTAAACAAACCGCTTTGGGTGGATTACCAAGATGGCAAAGTAACGGCAGATGAGCTAAAACATAAGCGTTTTACCGAGTGGGCTGAGAAGTTGAATACCACAACAGCAGATCTCAACAGCGCATTTTTAGAAGCAATGGCCGATATTTGTAGTTTGTTGCCAGGTGCAAAAGAGCTGATGGAAGCGCTGCAAGGCAAAGCTAAAATGGGCATCATCACCAACGGTTTTACAGAGTTGCAAGCAATTCGCCTTGAGCGCACAGGGATGACTGAGTACTTCGATAAAGTGGTGATCTCTGAACAAGTGGGCGTAGCAAAACCGGACTTAGGTATTTTTGAATACGCGATGCAGCAAATGGGCAACCCATGCAAAACGCGCGTACTGATGGTGGGTGACAATCTGCATTCCGATATTCTGGGTGGTAATAATTTTGGTATTGAAACTTGCTGGTTAAATACCACAGGCGCAAGCGTCGATGAGCGTATCGCACCAAATTACACCGTTGAGTCTTTGAGTGAACTAAAGAACATTTTGGTGGCGTAACTGAATCGGGTATTATTCCGCAGTAACCCTCAGAAAAATCAAGGAATAACCATGTCAGACATCAAACAGTTAGACAGCAAAGTCGTTTACCAGAACAAGTGGATGACGGTGCGTGAGGACAAAATTTTACGTCCGAGCGGCGCAGAGGGCATCTATGGTGTGGTCGACAAACCTGATTGTGCTGCGATTCTGGCTATCGATAACGGGATGATTCACTTGGTTCAGCAGTACCGTTACACCGTAGGTCAACGTTGTTGGGAGATCCCACAAGGGGCGTGGGAATCAAACCCAGATGCGGATCATCTTGAGCTTGCCAAAGGCGAGCTGCGTGAAGAAACGGGCATGCAGGCGAGCGCCATGGCGTATGTCGGCGCGCAGTTTATCGCATACGGCTTTTTGAATCAGACATGTCACGTCTACTTCGCCAGTGATTTAACGGACGTGGGCAATCAACTCGACAGTGAAGAAGAGGATTTGATCACTCGTGCTTTTTCGGTTGAGGAGTTCGAACAGATGATGATCGACGGTACGATTAAAGATTGTGTCACCATCGCTGCTTATGGTTTGGCGAAGCTGAAGAAATTCATTTAGTTATCCATGATAATTTTTTAATGAAAACAGCGGCCTAGTGCCGCTGTTTTTAGTTTGGGTGAGCTCGTTGAGCCATCGCTTACTCGTCGATTTTCTTACCTAAGATTTCCACTTGCGCTTTTTTGGTCACCCCCGCGACTTGCAGCGCAGTGCTGCCAACCGATTCATAGTTCAATTCGATTTTGTCTAACTTCGCGTTATCTTTTGTTGGTAGGCTTAAGCTTCTTGATGACATGCCTTTAGTCAGAACACCTAAACTGTCGAACGTCTTTTCCTGACCATCTTTCATGATTACTTTAACGCTTTTCAGATCGACCGTACCTTGTGTACATTTGATTTTTATGTGGCTGAAACGAGCGTTAGCAAATGGTGACAGTGGATTGACTGTGTCGGTTTCCGATTTAAAACTGACGGTCTTATCTGCAATCTTCTCCCAATCGTTGTCTCCTGCAACCGATTGGAAAGAGGCTACAGCCGCTAAAAGACAGAGTGCGATGGTGTTGAACAGTTTCATAGCTTTTCCTTACCTTAGGTTTAGATATTCTGTTTAATCAGTTCGATGACGTGTGTGACTTCGTCTTGAGTTAAAGCCCCTTCTTTCACGAATAAAATTTCGCCTTGTTTATTTTGTACGATAATCGCAGAACTTTCTTGCTGCAGATCCCAAGTTGTTGCTAATACGCCATTTTTGTCTAACACCATGGAAGACCAAGAGAATGTCTTTTTGCTGTCCTCTGCCGACGATTTTACAAATGTACCGGTTCCCCAGATGGCGTCTTCTTGGTTGATCACGGTTGTGGTCTGATACTGATCTTCAGGAAAGTGAGCGGCAGTGATTGCTGACATCAGCGGCGCGTTCATCTCTTTGGCTTTACTACGACCTGCAATGGCTTGTATCACACGGACTTTGCCTAACATCTGCTGAGTTGCCCAAGGTTGATAAGCCACATCGTCTCCTTGCAGCGTCATTTCGCCATAGGTATCAATGCTGACGGAAGGGGTGGTTTGACCGACAGAAAGGTTATGAGAGAAGGCGAGTGTCGGGGCGAGTGCGAGTAAGAGTGACAGAACAGATGGAGTTTTCATTGGGGGGTCCTGTAACGAAGTGAGGTTAGAGCGAATCAAAATAAGGGGCAAATACGATGCCCCTTATCGGATTTGGCGATTAGTTAGAAAGTACAACGCGCGCATTTAACGGTTGCAGCGGACGATTGTTTTGTCCCATGACTTCCATCAGTTTCGCGGCTTGATCTTTGGATAAGGTTTGAGTGTCTTTAAGCACAAACCAGCGCACACCTTCTGAACATGGTGGTGTGGTTAAAGAGCCGTTAAATCGATAGTAGTTTGCAGTTTTTGGCAGTAAGTCGTTAATCTCAAATGTATCTTTAAAGAACGTGGTTTGATTCTCTTGTGGGATTGCGTTGATCAGTTTAGACAGCGCTGCGTTTTGATCGCCAGCATCAAACATCACCGAAATTACCGCCAACTCGCCGTCTGCGTTGGCGTGTACAAAGTGCGCTTCAAGTGGATATTGGCGGCCTTTGATTTGGTTTTCTGAAGGTGTGTGGAAATGGAACTGTTGCAGCTCGAACGTCTCGCCATCGATGGTGAAGCTGTTACGTCCGTTCACTTGCGCTTGCAGCGTATGACCATTGTTGGTTAAACCAATGACCTGACCAGTGTACGAAAGGTTCAGTGCTTCCAGTTTTGCATCGGCTGGGTTGTCGATGTTGATTGGGCTTTGGTTTTTCGTGGTTGCGCAGTCTTTGGCGATTTCTCCCCAGTGTTCTGGCCCGTGTTTGTCATTGCCATAGCCCCATTCAGAAGCCTGAGCAGCGCTTAGAGTGAGAAGTGAGAGTGAAAAAGCAAGTAGTGTTTTGTTCATAATAATGTCTCTGTTCGGTCGCTTCGATAAGCGTTGTTACAAGGCTATGACCTAGAGGTTTGATCACTGCCTGACAAATTAGAAACGGTGGCTGAGTTGGGCACCAATTAGGAACGCATTTGAATGGGTCACGCCTGTCACAATAGGTGCAGGAACACCTTCATACGCGTACTCTTCTACGTTGACATCTTCACCAATCAAGTACGTCATGCCGATGTCAACCGTGGTATCTGATGACCATTGGTAAGAGGCTCCCGCGGATAACCAGTGACGGTTCGAATCTGGGATAGAAAGCGAAGTCAGCTCATCGACAGGTGTTTTGTCGAACATGTAACCCGTGCGAAGTGTCCAACGTTCATTGGCGTACCAAGTCGCACCGATGGAGTAGTGCGCGGAGTCTTGCCACTGAAAATCTTTTAGCAACTGATCATCGGCTTTCAAGCTGTCAAATGCTGACCAACCAATCCACTGCACAGAATAGTGCAGGGCAAATTTAGGTAAGACGCGGTGATAACCGGAAAACTCCGCAATATCCGGTAGAGGCATAGCAAGCGAGTCGTACGATTCGCCAGCAAAGTGGATGTCACCCTTGGCATCAATGTTAGGGCTGTGCTTGTAGCTTAAACCTAAGCGATGACGTTCGTTAAACTCGTACATCATGCCAATGTTCGCGCCAAGCCCAATGCCGCCAGCTTCCACATCAAGTGCGTTGCCTTTTACGGATCCACAGCGTTGTTCTAGTTCGTTTCCAAGTATGTTCCCACCAACGCAAACACCCACGTCCATATCGCGGTACAGCTCACCAGAGCCGTAAATCACATCAATACCACCACCGATACTAAAACGCTCGTTCACCTTGTATGCCAAGCTTGCGCCAAGGTTGACACTCGCTACGCTGGTGACACCGCCAAAAACAGGTGCGCCATAATTTGGTTTAAACTCCATGTCGGTTCCGAAGTTGGAATATGCCGATAAGCCTAGATACCAGTCGTCGTTGATAGGGTGAATAAAGTAAAAATTGGGTACAACGGCTGGTTGACCAACGCCATCGACGTCATCAATGTCGGTCACGGTTTGAGAGAAGGACGGGGTAATGTCAACTTGAGGGGACGGAGGAAAACCACCCATACCAACATTGACATCCGCATTAATATTAGCTCGATGATATTGCGCATTTTTAACGGTAACGTCAGGTTTGACGTAAGTGACACCGAACGATAAGGCATTTGTTTAAACAGCGTCATGGCTGCGGCGTTGCGGCTGACTACAGACGCATTATCACCAATGACGGCATCACCAGCAAAAGCACGACCAAGACCCGTCGCCGAATGTTCGTTAATTTGAAAACCACCGGCATACGCCGTCGAGGAGGCTAAACCGATTAATAAATAAATCGGTGAAAGAGTGAATTGTCGCTGCATGTTTTTCTCATGAATTAATTAGAAGTTGTATTGCAACGAAAACCAGTAAAATAAACAAATCTGACCAGTGTATTTATGAGTAAACCTAACAG
>NZ_WXWT01000110.1:16184-23740 GCF_009904725.1 Vibrio sp. V43_P6S15P86 | reverse complement strand
TTGCTCAACATTGGTCATTTAAAACGTGACCAAGTTAAAGTAAAACGTTTTCACCAATTTATTTTAGTAAAACTTTTACTAATATCTTTCTCAGATTATTCATAAGCATTTTTCACAATACATCGGCCGTTGTTTTTGCACTGATGTTGAGCCGCGATGAAACCAATCCGCACTCCAACATAAGCGCACCAAGCCGAGGGGAGATCAAAACGTGAACAATTGGGAAAACTTCCAACACTTACACGAGAATCGTATGGCACCGCGTGCGTACTTTTTCTCCTACGACTCTGTTCAGAGCGCACAAACCTTTCAACGTGAACTGAGTCGCCGCTTTATGTTGCTCAGCGGCCAATGGAGATTCCGTTATTTCACCAACCCAATGTTGGTACCTGATGAGTTTTACTCACAAACCATGAACGACTGGGGACACATTACCGTCCCAAACATGTGGCAAATGGAAGGTCACGGCGATCTGCAATACACCGATGAGGGCTTCCCATTCCCGATCGACGTCCCGTTTGTACCAACCGACAACCCAACGGGCGCTTATCAACGCACATTTACACTTGGTCCACAGTGGGATAACCAACAAACCATCATCAAGTTCGACGGCGTGGAAACCTACTTTGAAGTATACGTAAACGGCGAGTACGTCGGCTTTAGTAAAGGCAGCCGACTCACAGCGGAATTCGACATTTCCAAGTTCGTCCAACAAGGTGAAAACTTGCTCTCCGTACGCGTGATGCAGTGGGCCGATTCCACTTACATTGAAGACCAAGATATGTGGTGGACGGCGGGGATCTTCCGTGATGTTTATCTAATAGGAAAAGAGAACATTCACGTCCAAGATCTCACCATTCGCACCGATTTCGCCGACGATTACCAAAGTGCGACGCTCAGTGCTCAAGTCGAATTGGAAAATTTTTCTACCGCTATCGCGTCTGGCTATACGCTGGAATACGCGCTGCATGACAAAGGCACTATCGTAGCCAGTGGTCAATGCGATTCACTGACTATCCAAAACCACCACTCAACAAGCTTTGCGATTGATATGGTGAATCCAACGCATTGGACGGCTGAAAACCCTTACCTTTACCACTTGTTCATTACCTTAAAAGATCACCAAGGCAACGTAGTGGAAGTGATCCCACAACGCGTGGGTTTCCGTGATATCAAGGTGCGTGATGGCCTGTTTTACATCAACAATCAATACGTGATGCTGCATGGTGTAAACCGTCATGATAACGATCACCTAAAAGGTCGTGCAGTGGGTATGGACCGCGTGGAAAAAGATCTGATGTTGATGAAGCAACACAACATCAACTCAGTTCGCACCGCACACTACCCTAACGACCCACGCTTCTACGAGTTGTGTGACATTTACGGCCTGTTTGTGATGGCAGAAACCGATGTGGAAACCCACGGCTTTGCCAACGTTGGCGACCTGAGCCGTATCACCAATGATCCAGCATGGGAAGCGGTGTTTGTTGATCGCGCAGTGCGTCATGTTCATGCGCAAAAGAACCACCCTTCTATCATCATGTGGTCACTCGGTAACGAATCGGGTTATGGCTGCAACATCCGTGCGATGTATGCAGCGACCAAAGCAATTGATGACACCCGTTTGGTTCACTACGAAGAAGACCGCGATGCTGAAGTGGTGGATGTGATTTCCACTATGTACTCGCGCGCACAACTGATGAATTACTTTGGCGAGCACCCACACGAGAAGCCACGCATCATCTGCGAATACGCCCACGCGATGGGTAACGGACCGGGTGGTTTAACCGAATATCAAAATGTGTTCTATGCGCACGACCACATTCAAGGTCACTACGTTTGGGAATGGTGTGATCACGGCATTCTAGCGCGTGATGAACACGGCCAAGAGTTCTACAAATACGGCGGCGATTACGGTGACTACCCAAACAACTACAACTTCTGTATGGATGGCCTGATTTACCCAGATCAAACCCCGGGCCCAGGCTTGAAAGAGTACAAACAAGTCATCGCACCGGTGAAAATCCGCGCCGTCAAAGGTTGCCATGATCGCTTCATCGTTGAGAACAAATTGTGGTTCACCAGCCTCGATGATTACACCATTACTGCTGACGTGCGTGCCGAAGGTGAAACCCTGCGTAGCGTGCAATTCAAAGTCGAAGCTTTGGTAGCTAACAGCGAACGTGAAGTGAGCATCGACTTGCCAGAATTGGATGAGCGTGAAGCCTTTGTTAACTTCACCGTACGCAAAGACAGTCGCACGCTTTACAGCGAAGCCAACCATGAAATTGCGGTGTATCAGTTCCAACTGAAAGAAAACACCGCCACGTTGCCTGCGTTGGTCAACCACAATGTTCAACCATTGGTGCTTGAAGAAAGCCGTCTAGAGCACGTGATCACAGGTCATAACTTCACGCTTACCTTCTCCAAAGTAAACGGCAAGCTGACTTCTTGGCGCGTAAATGGCGAAGAGATCATTCAATCTGAGCCGAGACTGAACTTCTTCAAACCGATGATTGATAACCACAAACAAGAGTATGAAGGTTTGTGGCACCCAGCGCATCTGCAAATCATGCAGGAGCACTTCCGCACACTTGCTGTGGAAGCAACCGATGATTCCGTCTTAATTACGACCACCAGCATCATTGCGCCGCCGGTCTTTGATTTTGGCATGCGTTGTACCTATCGCTATCAAATCAATGCTCAAGGCCATTTGAACGTGGAACTGAGTGGCGAACGCTACGGCGACTACCCTCACGTGATTCCAGTGATTGGCTTGGATTTGGGCATCAACGGCAGCTTTGACCAAGTGAGCTACTACGGTCGCGGCCCAGAAGAAAACTATCAAGACAGCCGCCAAGCTAACCTCATTGATGTTTACCACAGCACCGTCGAGGACATGTTCGAGAACTACCCGTTCCCACAAAACAACGGCAACCGCCAACACGTGCGCTGGGCATCGCTCACCAACCGTCATGGCACAGGGTTATTGGTGAAACCTCAGCAAGAAATCAACTTCAGCGCGTGGTTCTACACCAACCAAAACCTGCATCAAGCGCAACATACGATCGAGCTAGAAAAGAGTGGCTACATCACCCTTAACCTTGACCATCAAGTGATGGGGTTAGGCTCGAACTCATGGGGCAGCGAAGTGCTCGACTCTTACCGCGTGTACATGGACGAGTTCCGTTACGGTTTGACGCTGATGCCTCTGCAAGCAGGTGATTGCAACGCACAAGTGATGGCAAACCATGATTTCGACAACGCGTTTTTCACTCAAACCAATACTCAATCAGTCAACGAGGCGTAACCCATGATCGTGTTAGACAGCTTAGAGCAATTCAAACAAGTATATCGCAACGGTCGTAAATGGAACCGCTGTGTGGAAGCCATTGGCAACATCGGCAACATCAAGGATGGCGTGATGTACTCGATTGGCGATTCACTGGTTTACATGGTTGAAGATGGCATCGCGAAACAAACCGAAATGTTCATCGGTAACCGTCGTTACTTCGATGTGCATTACTACCTCGAAGGCCGAGAAACCGTTGAGTTCGCGGATAAAACCGCGTTGACACTAGAACAAGCTTATCGTGATGAAACCGACCGCGAATTTTTTTCTGGTCAGGGTGAAACACGCGAGCTTTGCGAAGGCCAAGTGGCGATTTTTGAAAACAGTGAAGCGTACCGCTTCCACGGAGAAAACCGCGTAAGAAAAGTGGTGCTCAAAGTGACCATCGAAGATGGCTACTTCCTAAATAAATAAAACAAGAGAAGGGCTGTGGTCACAGCATTACAAGCCCTTCCTCCCTACAATTCCAACGTGATTCACCGGAGATAGAACATGTCTGAATCCAAACGTAATACGATAGGTAAATTCGGGTTGTTATCCCTCACCTTTGCCGCAGTATTTAGCTTTAATAACGTAATCAATAACAACATCGAGATCGGTCTAGCTTCTGCGCCAATGTTCTTTCTGGCGACCATTTTTTATTTCATCCCTTTCTGTTTGATCATCGCAGAATTCGTATCTCTGAATAAAGATTCTGAGGCGGGGGTCTACGCATGGGTAAAAAGCTCACTCGGCGGTCGCTGGGCGTTTATCTCTGCCTACACTTACTGGTTCGTTAACCTATTCTTCTTCACGTCCTTACTGCCGCGTGTTATCGCTTATGCGTCTTACGCGTTCTTGGGCTATGAATACATTCTGACGCCATTCACCACTACCGTGCTCAGTATGATTTTGTTTGCGTTTGCGACCTACGTATCGACGAACGGCGCGAAAATGTTGGGGCCAATTACGTCGGTGACCTCCTCCCTCATGCTGCTACTGACAATGTCGTACATTTTACTGGCTGGCGCAGCGTTGATCGGCGGCGTAGAACCAGCTGACCCAATTACTGCAGAAGCGATGATCCCTGATTTCAGCTGGGCATTTTTAGGCATTACTACATGGATCTTTATGGCGGCAGGCGGTGCGGAATCGGTCGCGGTTTACGTAAACGATGTGAAAGGCGGCTCGAAATCGTTTGTTAAAGTCATCATCATCGCAGGTATCTTTATCGGTGTGCTTTACTCAGTCGCGTCTGTTTTGATTAACGTGTTTGTTCCTAGCGAAACCCTAAAATACACGGGTGGCTCGGTACAAGTATTTGAAGGTTTGGCTGCGTACTTTGGTTTGCCAGAAGTATTGATGAACCGCTTTGTAGGCTTGGTATCCTTCACCGCTATGTTTGGCTCTCTACTGATGTGGACAGCAACGCCAGTGAAAATCTTCTTCTCTGAGATTCCAGAAGGCATTTTTGGTAAGAAAACCGTAGAGCTGAACGAAAACGGCGTACCAGCTCGCGCAGCTTGGTATCAGTTCCTTATCGTTATCCCACTGATGATCATCCCAACATTAGGTTCTAACACCGCTCAAGATCTGATGAACACCGTGATCAACATGACGGCAGCCGCCTCGATGCTACCACCGCTGTTCATCATGTTGGCGTACCTGAATCTGCGCTTGAAACTGGATCACGTCGAGCGTGATTTCAAAATGGGCTCACGCAAAATGGGCATCGCTACCGTATCGGTACTGATCGCTATCTTTACGGTTGGTTTCTTAGCATCGACCTTCCCTACTGGGGCCGACATCATGACCATCATTTTCTACAACGTTGGCGGTATCGTGATTTTCCTTGGCTTTGCTTGGTGGAAGTACAGCCAATACGAAAAATCATTGAATCAGGAAGAGCGCATAAAAGAAGCCGCACCTGCTTCGCAAGCGGCATAACACCGACTCTCAATGACAAACATTCTGGGCACCCTTTGGTGCCCTTTTTTATATGTGAGAGGTGATGGTCGAAGAAACTAATTCGCGTAGCCAAATCCCTTTTTCTTCATTGTTTCGGCTGGAATGCCACAGCATGGCAATATCAAAATCCGCAACGGCGATCGGCGGATTAACAGTAATGAGATCGTCCGAAAAGCCCTCCGCCAACGCCATTTTTTCTGGCACGATGGCAATGAGATCGCGCTTTTTCAATAAATGCCGAATGGTGAGAAAGTTGCGCGACGCCACGGTGACTTTACGGCTCAAGCCATGTTCTGCGAGCTTTTGGTCTACTTGTGTCTTTAAGCTCCCATCGGGACTTACCAGAGCTTGCTCTATGTTCGCGAATGCTTCCAGAGACAGCTGTGTTTCCCCTTTCAACACCTGTTTATCACACATGCACACGTGTTTTTCGGTGTACAAGTACAAGCTCTCAAAGTTGTCATCCAACACCGGCATGCTGCCAATAATGACATCGAGCTTTTCATGTTCAGTTAATGCCACGTAGTTGCTACGATTGACGTTAATAAAACTGATCTGCGCCTCTGGGGCGCGCTGGCGTATTTCGTCATAAAGCCGAGGAGCAAAAATAAACTCGGCATAATCCGTTAACCCAATGCAACATACACCCGCGTAATTTTCAGGTTGGAAGGCTGACTTAGTGAGCAAGTCTTTGGAGATAGAGTCCAGCAAATGATGCACGGTTGGCGCGATGTGGTGAGCGTGCTCGGTGGGCTCCATCTTGTGTCCTTTTCGCTCAAAAAGCGGGTCGTCAAACAACAACCTTAAACGAGACAAACTATGACTCATCGCCGACTGGCTAACGTAACTTTTCTCTGCCGCGACGCTAACGCTTCGATGGCGATACAAGTAGGAAAACGTCACCAATAAGTTCAAGTCAATGTTGCGCCACTGAATGTCCTCTTTCACTCCAACATCCTTATCCCATTTCATTCATAGATGAAATTAAAATCATCAATTTGAGTCATTTTAGAGCATTCGATAAATTAGCAACAATGCTTTTTAGATAAACAGGCTCGACATGTTCACCATATTCAAAACTTTTTTCTGGCTGGGTTGGTTCAGCTTCGGCGGCCCGGCGGCTCATATTGGTTATTTTCGCCAAACCTTTGTTGAGAAACTGAAGTGGCTTGATGACAGCGAGTATGCGCAAATCGTCGCACTCAGTCAGTTTTTGCCGGGACCGGGCTCAAGCCAAGTTGGCTTTGCTTTAGGCTATAAACGCGGCGGTTTAGGTGGCGCATGCGCAGCATTTGTCGGATTCACGCTTCCTTCGGTGATCATCATGTTGGCGCTGGCGATGGTAAGCAGCCAAATCACCGACACCGCAGTGTTCCAAAACATCGTTCACGGCCTAAAACTGCTCGCAGTCGTCGTCGTGGCGGATGCGACTTGGGGCATGTACAAAAACTTCTGCCAAAGTAAACTGACCGCGGGTTTGTGCGTCGCGACTGCGATTGCGTTGCTGGTGGCACCAAGCATCATGACGCAAATGTTCGTGTTGCTCGCAGCAGGTTTTGTCGGCATGCGATATCTGAAGAAAGACTCCGCGCCATCAGCAGAGCCGTTTAAACCGTCTATCGCGCCATTGGCTCTATTTGCGGTGCTTTTACTCGGCTTACCGTTAGTGGCTCATACGTTGCCTATGCTTGGACTGTTTAGTGATTTTTTCCAAGCTGGTAGCTTAGTGTTTGGTGGTGGTCATGTGGTTCTGCCGCTTCTGCAAAACATTGTTGGCGACCAGCTTAGCCAAGATGCATTTTTAACAGGCTACGCCGCTGCACAAGCTGTACCGGGGCCAATGTTCACCTTTGCGACTTTTATCGGTTATGAGCTTTCGGATACGCCAATTTTAGGTGCTCTGATCGCAACGCTTGGCGTATTCCTCCCAGGGTTTCTTTTACTGCTTGGCGTTCTTAAAAACTGGCAAGCACTGGCAAGCAAACCGCTGGTCTCCGGCGCCATCAACGGTGTCAATGCCTCGGTAGTAGGGTTGCTACTCGCGGCACTTTACCAGCCAGTATTTAGCAGTGCGGTTGTTGCTCCCATCGACATCGCGTTAGTGGTTGCGGGTTTCTATCTACACAAAAAGGTCAACCTATCGGTGCTGTGGATGATCGTGTTTTTTGTGGCAGCAGGCATTGTCACGGGCATGATGTAAAAATCTTAAACGACAAACTCTTAGCGGGCACTTAAATACAAGTGCCCGTTTTCTCAA
>NZ_WXWT01000110.1:9582-16139 GCF_009904725.1 Vibrio sp. V43_P6S15P86 | reverse complement strand
CTAATAAAAAATAAGAAGATGGGAGCATCGATGGAACAAGAGAATAATTAAGAGCTCAACCTCAGTTGGCAGCAAAAAACGTCATCTTGGATAAAATCAGTAAAGGATGAACTGAGTACTGATATCATTTTTTATCTATACAGTTTTGGATCTACTGCCATTATTTACTTTTGCTCTTGGTACCTTGATTCCCCTATCAATTACTCATTTTCTACTTATTACCACCTCTTCACAGTTACGACTTGCGCCGCTATTTTAGGGGCAGGTATGTATTATTATTTCTATTTACTGGTCCAACGAGAAAAGCGTCCTTTGAATCGTTTTAAGAAAAAAGTTCATCAACTATTTTTCCTCTATACCGAACCATCTCTATTTTTTTATCGTTGCTCGCTATCAATTTTATTGTAACTAACCATACGTTTCTGAAGTCGCTTATCCCACTCATAAATCCATTCAAATGGGATCATACCTTTGCTGAGCTTGATAGGCTGCTTCATTTTGGCGTTGCACCATGGGAATTGACTCATAGCTTGTTCTCTAGCCCGTGGGCTTCACTTAGTATCAATTTTGCTTACAACCTATGGTTTTTTCTAATGTGGGGGAGCGCATTCTTTTTTTGCATCTATTACAAACTTCCATTATTGAGATTGCAATTTCTGCTCACATTCGCACTGCTATGGATGATAAATAGTATATGGTTCGCTACCTTATTTTCTTCTGCAGGCCCTTGCTATATGGAACTTTTGACCGGTGACGCTCAGTACGCACCGTTGATGAAATTACTCACCGCTCAAAGTCTGTATCTGGAGAACATTGGCGCATCCCCTTTATGGTCTTTGTCGACACAAGACTACCTGTGGCATGAATACCTAGAGAATGCCAATAGTTTTGGCTCTGGTATTTCCGCGATGCCGAGTATGCACGTATCTATGTCTGTATTGATGGCGTTGTCCATTTGCAGACTGAATAAAAAGCTCGGTTACTTTGCTTACGCTTTTGCTATCCTGATACAAATCGGCTCGGTACATTTAGGTTGGCATTATGCCATTGATGGCTATGTGGGGACGCTGTTAACTGTTTTATTGTGGAAGACAGTTGGTTGGTTCATCAAACGCAATACCATGGCGGTTTGAGATTGATCCCCAAAGCGCCAGTTCTAATAGAAGTATGTGTTGAAGTAAGGAAAAAACTCCCCCGCCCGTGTAGAAGCGGGAGGGGGGGGATATAGCGGTTATGGGATAGCTTTATGGCTTGGTGACTCTCGCTCTTCAGCTGGTATGTAGACATCCGCTCGGCGGTTTTTAGAGCGTCCTTGGGGGGTTTCATTGCTAGCAATCGGTTCAGATTCACCAAATGACTTCAGCTCTGTATTTTCCCGTTTCACCCCATATTTCACCAATTCATTGGCGGTGCTGTGCGCGCGGTTCAAGCCAAGCTCTTGGTTGTAAGTATCGGTACCGATCCAGTCAGTATGCCCTTCAACCGTCACTCGATAATTACTTAGAGCCAATTGACGCGCCACACTGCTTAACACATCTCTAGCCAATGATGAAAGATTGAAACGATCAAAAGCAAAGTGAACCCGTGCAACCAGTTGTCCCTTGTCACCCACTTCACCACTAAATTGTGCAATACCTAAGTTTGAGATATAGGTTAAACATTCACTCGGAACGGTTAACAGTGATGATTTTTTCATCAGCGCCTGTTTAAGAGCTTGGTCATCGCTTTTTTCGGTCACTTGCAAAAAACCATTGCGATGTGTGCCAACGCCCGTCACTTCTCCGACTGTGATTGAATGCGAATATTCATAAAACGCAGTGGCGCAGTACTCTGTTAATGTTGAACTGATGTCGTTGGCATTGGCATTTAACGTTGTAAAACCGACCACCAGCATTACTGCCATTACTTTTTTATTGGTCATATCTTTCACCCATATAGTCTCGATTCACCAGTACCACGAGATCCTTTTTGAATTAATTCTTCGATTTTTTTAATAAAATCTTCCGTTTCTGTTACATCAATAATGTCTTCGTCTGGGTTCAGCACGCAATCTTGGAAGCCGCTTTGTGCCGATGCCTGAAAATCCACCCCAATTACGCCAATGTATAAGTAGCCCTTCGCTGATTCAAAGTGCGCTCGCGCTTTATCGCACATGCCTTGATCAACAAGGTTTGGCAAAATATTTCCAAATGGGTCTTCCTCACCATCGCTGATCACGATCAGCATTTTCAGCCGCTCGTTATATTGTTCAATCTCATCCTCAGTACTTCCACTGGCGGGACGCCCTTTATCCATGGCTTGAAAACCACGCAATAAACCTTGATAAACAGCCGTACCACCTCCGGCTCGCATTCCTTGCATTTCTGCAAGTTTGCTTTTGTCCGCAGTAAGCGGAATAGTATAAAAGCCATTCTTGCCAGGGCTTGTTAAGCTATCTCTATAAAGGTTGTTGTTGTTGGAATCAAAATGGAAATTAAAGTTCGGATCCGACACCTTATCGTTAAACATATCATTCACCGATGTAGCGTAATCAATGTAAACCGGCACCTCCAGATAGTTGCTGCTGCCATTTTGATCTAATACGTCGAGAACTCGTCGTGCTTGTTCTTTTTGCTGGCTATTACACCACCAACTCCACCAAGCGGCACAACGCTCTACATCTCTCTCAGAGGAACTAGCCCAAGCTGACCAGTCCACTTGTTCATAGGTTACCGATGAGACATTTGTTCTCACATCGTTTCTGTATCTGACTTGACTACTTGAAAAAAGAGAGCCCTGCATTTTCTCTTGTACCCTCAAGTTAAACGGCACAATCGCCACCCGATTGAGCACCTCGGTTTCACCGGTTCTCGGGACTAAAATACGGTCAGATATCTGCTCAACGGCTCCTTTTAGTAAGTTGATTTTGACTTTACCTTGCCACTTCCAATTCATTGAGCCCGAAAAGTCACTCACTAAAACCAAGTCAATGATTTTGTCACCCAAATAGTACGGATACTTCGCTGCAACGGCTTGTCCTGCCAGTTTCTCCTGCGCTTTAAATGAGGGGATCAAATTACTGGCAAACCAAGAATTATGGGTTGTGGTCACTTGTACTGAATATTGAATTTTTTCTAAGACTCCAGCGTCCTCATCCGGCTCTTGGTATGTTCTGAGCGTAGTAATATCGACATGGGAAATATCCCGCACATAATCTTGAATATATCGAGTAGCTAAGGCGTCCGCTTGGTTTGCTTTATCGTCAATCGTAATCGCCAACGCCGCACTTTGTGCAGCATCACGTAAACGGCTTGTCTCGTGAATATAACGAGTGCCCTCTACGGCAAAAAACGTGATACCAAGTACAGGGACAAGGCTAATTGCAAACCAAATGGCGGCAACCCCCTTTTGGTGACGCATGGACCGTCTTGCCAGTAGGACTCGACCTGTAGCTTTACTAAAATACGTTGAGCGACAAGACTGTGGCTTATTCATGAAACCCATTGTTACCTCCCCACCACAACAGAACTGGATGAGATTGTCATTGTGGACCCGCCGCTATTCCCCCAAAGCGTCGCGAACCAAGACGTTTCCTTTTGGCACAGCGTTACTTGGTAGAGAGGAAAGACGACGCTATTTTCAACTGGGACAAGATCAGCTTTTTCATTCAACGCTACAGCATTACAGCCTAAGTTCTCGTATTCCGTACTTACAAACTGCTCCCAAACGGTTTTATTGTGCAATGCTTCTATCTTAATAGCGATACTATCGGGGCTAGTACCGAGCAAACGCGCTGCCAAAATTTGCATGTGGGAGGTATCAATTGCATTTAAATTCACTCTTTCATCGTAATACCGAGTGCGCTCTTTTAGTATGTTTACTAAGGCAAAACTACTGCGATCAAGTTTTGCTCTTGTCATCAATTTATCGCTCAGATCAGTCATAAAATAAAAAATGGTGACGATCGCTATAAGCACAAAGAAAAGCTCAATGGCGAAGGAGCCTTTTTGTCGGGAACGCAATTTCATGGTTATTCCTCCCAACCCTCGTGCTCTAAATTGATCAAAGTGCTTCTGACAATAGGCACAGTGGCACTAGAAAACACATTCAAAACCGGACGGTAATTGTACGTTAACGTAATCTCAGCAATCTGATAGCCCAAATCATCTTCCATCATTTCCGCATCTGAAAAGCTGCTATCTGCGATCAGATCCGGATAGGTTAAGTAGTACTTACCCGAAATACTAAAATTGTCCGCTGGAGTCAGCGCAGACCAAAGTGTTCCGCTCTCATTTAACGCTGCTCTCAATGTATTATTATAGCTGCTATAGTTACTCCCACCCTCAAATATCTTAGTATTTCGCACCGTCTCTCTTAAGGCATACTCAACCACACTCATTGTATAAATACGTAGTCCCATCTCAAACAACATCAGCAGTGAAATCGC
The DNA here is from genome assembly GCF_009904725.1 of Vibrio sp. V43_P6S15P86. Lineage (NCBI taxonomy): Bacteria > Pseudomonadati > Pseudomonadota > Gammaproteobacteria > Vibrionales > Vibrionaceae > Vibrio > Vibrio sp. V43_P6S15P86. The sequence goes on along the minus strand of NZ_WXWT01000110.1, from coordinate 11,713 downwards.
TAGCACCAATGCACCGAGCGCAAACTCTACAGCCGTAACCCCTTGTATTTTTTTCCGTGAACGCCTTGATGATGACTTACTCTTAGATCGAGATTTAGCGGCTACATTTCTTTGAAATTGAGTCAATAATCGTTTCATATTGTCCACCCTAATTATCGGTGTCACTTTTGTGGCTTTCGCTGTATCCCATGCCATATTTCAATGATGTAACTTTTTAATACATTTCGTTTCTTATCGTTATCGCTTTTATCGATGAAGCGTTTTGGATATTTGCGCAACTTGCGTATCAGAAAAAGTGCCCTCAAGTAACTCTTTGGCTTGCGATACTTCTCCTACCTTGAAAAGGGCAATGGCTAAGTTTGAACGTACTTTTTCATTGCTTTGGTTCTCCTGATAAACAGGGGCAAGCAGCGCGATTACGTCATGATATTGCTGCTGAGCTAAATAGACCACAGCGAGATTATTCTTAATGGCTACATCACTAAACCCCTTCAGGCGAGCTTGATTAAAAGCCCGTATAGCCAAAGAGAACTCACCCAAGTTACTATACGCAATGCCGGTTAGTACCTGAATTTCTCCGCTACTATTACCCATAGCGATGGAACGTTGGTACTGTTCCAACGCTAATGCATCTTCGCCTTCGAGGCTATGAACTTGCCCACCTAGCTGTGCAAGTCGCGCATTTTCAACTCCTAATTCAGATAAGTGCTGAACATAAAATTTTGCAGACTCCACATCCTCTTTTGCCAGATAAGCAAAAGCGAGATCCTGCATCACTTGTACATCGTTGGGTTTTTGTTCTAAGCGCGCTTTGTAATGCTCAATAAGGCCTGCATGATTTTGTACACGTTTCATGCTTTCAACAGTACTTTCTTCGTTGTACGCCGTCGAGCTGCACCCCATGAGAGAAAAAAGTGTTAAAGCCATCAATGCGATTTTTTTCATTACCCACTCCCTGAAAGTGTCGAGAAATCGATTTGCAAGAAACCCGGAGCGAGGATAAAAATAACGATTGGAAACATGATCAGCAAAATAAGAGGCACACTCATTTTGGCTGATAGTTTCCCCATTCGCTCTTCTACTTCGAGTAAGTGAATTCGGCGCATGTCTTCTGCCAAGTCACTTAATACACCAGCAACAGAGGCGCCATAATGTAAGTTTTGGATAATGGTAAGCACAAAACTATTGATCTCTGGTGCAGGCAAGCGCAGCGACAGATCATGCAAGGCTTTTTCAATCCCGTGTACTTTCCCTGACTCGGACGTCTTATTGATTTGATAGCACAGATCTTTATCGAAGATTTTTAGCTCTTTGGCCAAATAAGCAAAAGATGCCTCAATGGTCATACCCGTTTGCACACACACCGACATAATATCGAGCACGTAGGGAAGGTTTTTTGAAATTTTACGCACAAGCCAACGTCGGCGTAACTCGAGTAAAAAGTCAGGTAACACAATAATGGTTACCGCTGCGATGAGGAGCAAAATGATTTTGCTATTAATGGCCACATCAATAAAGAAAATGACTAATGATGCCACCACAAAGAGAAAAGCTTTAAAAGGAAAGTAGTACTTCGCTAGCTGCTTATTGTAATAACCCGCGTTTAACAATTTTTGTTCTAAGTCTTTTTTACCACTCTCCCCAAATGCAACGATAAACGTTTCCATTTTTTGCTTTTTCATTTTTTTGGATTGGTGTTTTAAATATTTATTTAGTGCGATTTCACGCTTGCGTGTCGAGTAATAGTCATAAAAGACAAAAGTCAGCGCGCAAACAATTAAAAACACACTTATTGCTAAAATCATCGCCTAACTCCTTTTACCAGAAGCCAAACAATAAACAGACCGATCAACTCACTACCGACAACATAATACAATACTAATTGTCCACGTGGGTCATTGAGCACAAATTCAATATGGTCGGGATTAATTTGACTAATAATGATAGCGAACGCCAAAGGAATCGCTGCAACCACTTTGGCTGAAATTCTTGCCTCTGACGTCATTGCCATTTTTTTCGATTCTAGTGTTCTTGCATCAACTAAAATTCGAATTAAACGCGCTAATACATGTTTTAACTGTCCTCCTCGGTTCAGGTTGGCACGTACCGTAATGGTAAAAAAAACGTACTC
>NZ_WXWT01000110.1:0-9537 GCF_009904725.1 Vibrio sp. V43_P6S15P86 | reverse complement strand
ATGCTTTGCACGAGCGCAATAATACTTTCTCTGGGTTTTCTCCCAATTTAAGTCGCTCACCCATTTCCCTAAATTCACGTCCAACTTCGCCATCCATATTCTCGCCTACAAACGAAAAGGCATGCATTAAACTTTCACCGGCGGTCACCGCACTCATTAAAATATTCAACGCATCGGGGAATTTTTTCTCAAAATCTAAACGACGTCGATTTTGCAGCCAGAAATATCCCCAAAATACTGAAAAAGTAAAAATGAGAAACGACATCAAGCGCGAATCAACATTCAGTAACTGATACACGACGTAATAACTGATATAAGCCGAGAGACACAAGAAAATAAAAATGATCACATATGCTCTGGGTCCGAGCACTTTTATTGCCGGTGATACCATGTTTTTAAAACGTTGCCACGGCTTTTGTTCGATTAACACATTAAGGTTAATTGCGGTAATGATATCTTCCTCCACCTCCACTTCTGGGAAATAGTTTTCTACTTTGCTCTTTTTGCCACTCAATAAGAACAAAATCGCGACACAAAATAGTATGAAAGATATCCATAAGATCATTTTCTTTCTCCTTGAAACGCTTTCATTAGCTCGTCATAGAGACCATAAAAGTGGGCTTTTTTCACCAACTCGGAGCGTTGCATTAAGCCTTCAGTAATAAAGCGGCCTCGGACTGCTTCACCATACCCAACTTCTTCATATTGGAAGCGAAAGATCTCCTCCATCACCACGCTATCACCTTCTAGTCCAATGATTTCTGATATGCTCGTGATTTTTCGCGAACCATCACGCAAGCGGCTAACTTGCACCACCAATTCAATAGCGCTGACAATAGCACGACGAATAGCGTCTAACGGTTGGTTTAAATTCGCCATCATCACCATCGATTCGACACGAGATATCGCATCTCGTGGTGAGTTTGCGTGCAAAGTAGACATGGAACCTTCATGGCCTGTATTCATCGCTTGCAACATCTCGAACGCCTCTGAGCCACGACACTCACCAAGGATGATACGGTCAGGTCGCATACGTAGCGCGTTGATCACAAGATCCCGTTGCGTCACTAGCCCTGTATGTTCAATGCTCTCAGCTCGGGTTTCCATGCGTACCAAGTTCGGTTGCTGTAGGCGCAGCTCTGCGGCATCCTCAATGGTTACAATGCGCTCATCTTCACCAATATATTGAGAGAGCGAATTGAGTAGTGTAGTTTTACCGGACCCAGTCCCCCCAGAGATCAAGATGTTCATCCTGCAGCGAGACGCGATAGACAAGAGCCTTGCCATGTCCATGGACATAGAACCAAACTCGACCAACTCCTCTAAGCCTATATTTTGCTCACGGAATTTACGAATAGAGATGGCGGTGCCATCTAACGCTATCGGCGGAATCACTACATTAACCCGGCTACCATCACTAAGACGGGCATCCACTGTGGGAGAGAGCTCATCCACACGACGTCCAACGCGCGCGGCAATTTGCTTGGCTATCGTACGTACTTGATCTTCGTCGATAAACGTAATGTCCGATTTTTCTAGTTTTCCATGTTTTTCATAAAAAACATTATTAGGCCCATTGACCATGATGTCAGTGATCGCTTTATCATCCACCAACGGCTGGATTGGACCGAGACCGAACAACTCATCTAGCATGCTTTTCACAAGGCTTGCTTTCATCATACTAGTCACGGGGCGATCAAAGTTAGTCGCTAACACATCTACCGCATTGCGAATTTGCCCCTCGATCTCAGGGCGCGCAAGAGATTGTATCGCTTCGACATCAAGTGCCTCGAAGATCTGTGCTCTAAACGCTGAATAAACCTCTTTATTAGAACTCATTTGACCCCCAACCTAGCGAGAAAACCGCCAGTGTGCTGAGCTGGCTGCCCGTTAATAAGACGTGTGAGATCATCAATAGTATGGCTAATACTGCGATCGTGTTTGTGAGCGCGTTTGCCTTCGAGCAATAGATGCGACAATGAACGACAGTAGGCCATATTAAGATTCACCTCCGAACCTAAGTATCGTTTTAGCTCTTTTTGCTCAATGACAAAGTTGTTCTCTGGTCGGTGATGATTGGCCAATGTAATAATACGAATCCGTTTGCTCATCGAGAGCTGCTTATTTTCTAGCTGTTCGAGTAGGGTTCGAGCATTCCGAATCGATGAAATGGAAGGCTCAAAAATCACGACGACCACATCGTAGTTTTCTATCAACATATGGGGTTCGACGTGAAAATCAATACTGCCAGAGAAGTCCTCAATGATGAAATTGGTATTACGACTGAGTAACTCACACAATGCCTGACTGTAATTAAAAACCTCTGCTTGAGATCGATCACTGCCTAACGACAGTAAGCGCAAGTTTTTACGTATTTTCGTTAGATAGCTGTTGGCACCTTCTGTATCAAGTTCATGTATTGGAACGGCATACTCGTCTATCGAACGTGGTTTAAAGTCGTCTAACGCCAGTAACACATCAATGTTGCTGTTGTTGTACTGGTGGTCGACAAGAATATTATCGATATCGTTCGATGCTAATTTAGAGCTGATCTCGGTCGCGATGAAAGAGGTTCCAATTCCGCCTTTACTACCAACAACAGCCACACGCTTTGCCCGACGCTGCTTACTCACCCCAGTATAGGTTTGTAAATTGCGGTGTACGTTCATAATGAAATCTGCAAACTCATGCTTATTGATTGGCCAAAACAGGTAGTAAAACCCGACATCCTTTAACTGACGTAATACACTGATCGAATCTTCCGTACCTATCACTACAATACCTTTGTGAGTCGGCATTTGGTTAGTCAACCTTTGCGCATCAGTAACAATATCCTGCGATTCAGAAAGCTCCAAAATGACCATATTTCCGCTTTGCTCTGAATAAAAGTTTTTCGGCACCGCACTCTGCTTGATGCAGGTTGGTGCTGCCCAACCTTCAAACTCAAACATTTCTTTTACCAAGGCAACACATTCGTCGCTTTGATGGAGCAGAACACAACCTACAGGGCCATGACTACCTTCTAAGACCGCTGGTTTGCTTTGATTAAGAGATTTTCCTAAATCAAACATTATAACCCCTCCACGATGCGTTCCTTGTGAGAGACTTGCTTCATCCTAGCCACTTCAGAAAAGCAATTTCGGCTTGGGTTAGCGCGTTCAATTTCTGCCGGTTTACACGCTTGTGTCATCATGGCATGGTAAGTAACTGTTAGTAGCAGATCGCTATCTATAGTGCTATTAGGCTTTAGTTCGAACGAGTCCGCACGCAAAGGTAATGTAGCTCTCGTTTTCAGGGTATGCTGTACCACTTTTTTCCCTTTGCTGTTGCGATATTCCAATAAATAATGGCCTCCGGAATCGATCTCACTGACTTTGTCGATGATGTCTCCGAGCTGCTCTGCAGATTCCGATACCGATTTTATCGTTAATTGATACACATGCGTTTCTGGGTAAATTAGGGCCTCTACGCCAGAGCCCGAAAAGTAACGCTCTGCACAGCCAGTGAGTAGAATGATACCTAACAATGTCATTAATGTTCGTCTCATTGGATGAATCCTCCCTGAGAAAGCAATTTGATGGTGGGGTCATTGCCTTTATTGCCAACGTCATTAGTATCCACGTTAAACCAACGGTGCAGAGTTGAGGTTTTTCTGATGTATGGAAGTTGAATCTCTTTATTCTTTATTGGCTTAACAAGATTGACTGTGGCAACAATGATCAACTCTGTATGGCGTCGGTCTGTGGATGCTTTCCGAAATGCCGCTCCCAAGATAGGCACATCACCCAGTAGAGGGGTTTTCTGTAACTCTTCAAGATCGGCACTGCTCATTAAGCCCCCTAAGACAAAGCTGTCGCCATCACCTAGCTCAATGGTGGTCATGGCTCGTCGAGTAGCAAACTGCGGTACTTCTATACCTGCAGCACGAATGTATCTTTCCACTTCACTAACTTCCGGGATCAAGCGCATACGGATTTTGTCTTCATGCAGCACCTTGGCAGTGAGATCAAGCTTAATACCAAACTCTCTAAAGGTGATGTTGATGTTACTATTAGTACTAACGACAATTGGTACTTCACCTCCAACTAAAAAGCTTGCCGACTCACCAGAAATCACAGTAAGATTGGGTTCAGCCAAAATTTGCGCTACGTTTTCATTTCCGAGTGCTGTAATCAATGTTGTTAAATCTGCGGCATCAAATTGTTGGAATAAGAACTCCCCCACATCAGCTCCAACAGAAGACCAATCAACACCTACAGTTTTCGAGAAACTTTCAGTCACTTGTGCTACAGAGATCTTAACGTTAACTTGCTGATCCGTGGCAACTTCTAGCAACTCCAAAATGCCTTCCCACGTCATGTTACGAGCAAAGATCATGCTTTGAGGTTCCTGTACATCAAACCCATCGCCCTTAAACTCAATAATGTCGGTATCTTCCCATTTCTCTACCTTCTTACGCCCCAGTAGTGTCGCCACCATGCGATAGATATCATCACGTTGTTGCTCAGAATCGACGATACCGCTTACTGCAACTTGCTGCCCCACCGACTCGACTTTGACATTTAGATCTGGATACATCAGCTTGATTTGACGACGCACGAGCGAGAGATCCACATCAACGATGATCCTCTGCGAGAGCAGCACTTTTTCCGAATTACCGTAAACGATAAGCCGTGCCTGCCCGACAGACTTGGCAAACACAACTACTGTATTTTCATTTACGACGTTGTAATCCACGACTTCTGGATCGCTGATAAAAATGGTAGAGATAGCTTCCTCTACCGCGATGTGCTGACCATCCCCCACGGTAATGTATTGCTCTGCAGCATACAGGGATGCGCTAAACAACACGCAGAGCAATGCACTCAACCCAAATTGCCAAGTGTTTCTAATTATTCCTACCATCACAGCTCTTCTCCTTGTGCTGATTGTCGAGATGAGCCTCTTAACTCGGCAACACCGCTGTAATTTCCTATCACGTCACGCACTTCTGCGAACACTGGCTCTTGATATTGATGTGTTCTGTATACTTCGAGATACATGGTTTTTTGCGCAATGGATAATTTAGCGATATCACTGGGCTCCACTTCGACCACGATGACGATCTGCTTTTCATCATCACTGCTGACGTTGGATTTAACAGGCGAGTCCACAGGCTCTTTGGAATTACCCACACTGAGCACTTTGACGTTACGTAAGATGTGGCGCGCACTCACACCGTTAAAATCGATACTCGTCCTGCGCTCGTCGGAAAGATTTTCTTGAGGTGAACCGACTGACAGCACATCCACATACACCCCAGGACGAATATAACCTTTGACTAAGTTACGTGTACTGACCAAAAGTGAATACGGCTCCTTACCTGCAGTAATGAGCACATCAATATGCCTTGGGTCACTCTCATCCACTTGGTATTCGGCAAACACAATTTTGCCTTGAGGCACATCATTGATAAGTAGCGTGGAAGGTGAAAAATCGAGTTGAATATCGCTATTGATCCCCTCTTCCAATGCCATGTCGAGCTGCATTTGCTCTCTTTCTACGTCTTCTATTCCGATGGCACTGCCACGTGTGAGATCGTGTTTGGCGCGCCATACCTGAACGTAGTGCACTTGAGGTTGATTAGAGTTATTATCTTGGGCCACGGTTTCCTGTTGTGGTGCTTGGGTCGACATTTGGCTAAACAGCCCGTAACCACCTATCACCAGTGCTAACAGTGCCAACACTAACCCGATACGAGATCGCATACGCTCCTCCCACCGATTAAACGGCTGAATTCAATAGAAGTGCTGTGAAAAAGCCACAGCAAATTGCAACGCCGTAAGGGAGGCCGATTTGTACATGCTCTTGCGCGCTTTTCTTAGTTATCCACCAACGTTTACACAGGTAAAATGTGGTAAGTACGCCCCCAAACACAGCTACAAGCATTAAAGCGGGCAGCAAAAAAGCGGTTGGGAGTGCCAAAGAAAAGGCAGCAATGAGTTTTACATCCCCCCCTCCCATTACATTAAAAATGTGAAGAACAAGCAGCGCAGACCAACAAATACCCAATATCCAAATACTGTCGAGTGTATAGTCCGCACTGCCAATAACGATTGCCAACAGCGCAATCATGCCTACGTGATGATTCTTTATCGTGCGATGACGAAGGTCAGAAAACGATACCATCGCACAGAGCAGAGCCAGTAGGACATAAATCAGTAACACAGGGTTAACTAATATTGGTTTACAGTCGCGGCTAGCTACTAGCTGATTTTAGCGCTGAAGTGATTTTATCGAAGCCAGTTTGAAGCTCATCAACTAAGCTGTCAGTGCCGTAAAAAACTAAAGCCAACATGGTTGCCATAGCAATGGCGATAAGACCATATTCAATCGCGGTCACGCCACGCTCATCGTTTTTTAGGCTGTTTAGGTAGGTGCTTGCGGTGACATAAAGTTTAGTAATCATGGTGTTATCCTCTTCCTTGTTTGCATTTTAATGCCTTGCTCTTTGAGCATAGACCGAGGTTCAACATCTCGAAAATAACAGCTATCGGTAAAACCGATAGAAATTCACTATTTTTACTCCACGAATATCTAAAAATCTTAAATATCATAAATATATAGTGACAATAAGGTCACTTTGAACCAAATAATGTTAAGCAATAGAAAAAAAGGTCACATATCTATGACATAAAAAAAGGTATTGATCACAAAAAAAACCAGAAATTATTCGATTAGAATAATATCCATTACGCTTACAATAGATACAGGAGAAACAAGATGAAACTAGCATTCGACAATCTAATCTCTTTTCATGCAGTGGTAACGTGTGGCTCATTCAGTGCAGGAGCGAGGAAGTTGGGCAAATCACAATCGACCGTAAGCGGTGCAGTTAAAAGCCTTGAAGGGATGCTTGGCTATCGTTTGATTGACCGCGAATCGCAACAGATTGGGCTCACGGAGCAGGGGAAAAAACTCTACCAACTAGTATCACCTCTAGTCAATAAATACCGAGATTTGAACCACGTCGCCGAGTCATTAATGCATTGCCAATCATTGCGCTTACGTTTGGGAGTTGACCCTTTAGTCTTTAGCCCTAAGGTAAGATCGACCTTGATTGCCTTGTGCGATACTTTTCCTGAGCTCGCGCTCACCATTGTAACAATGCCTAGCCACATGCTCGTCGATTGTATTGATAGACATGAAATCGACATAGCAATTGGCAACCCTTACCACCGAACTACTCGTAACTTTAATATTGATGAGCTATTTTGCGTACATTGTCATTGGGTCACGCATCCCCAACAACTCAAAGTATCGAAACCGTACAAATCTCGCCTACTATTATTAGATGGTCACGAATACATCCTAAATTTATCGAATGTAGCCAATAATCTAGTTTGGGTGCTTGATGATATTAGATTAATGATTGAGCTTTGTATCGCGCAAAAAGGCATTGCTTTTGTACCACAGCACGCTCTTGAACAGAATCCATATGCTGAGATTCTGACCCTATATCCCAATGAGACTGGTCTATTTAGCAAGCAAATATACGCTTCTTTGATTTGGCCACTTCATACGGAGTACAGCAAATACAATCAATGGTTGCATGACAGGCTAAAAGGGAACATCCCTCACGTTTAGCAATAAGCCAACAAGATCTCAATATTTGGTTATTGGTGGACAAAAACGTAAGGTAATGAGACATGGTTTTAAATGGGAGTAAACTCCCCCTATCAAGGCTAAACAAGCTCATACAATGGCGACGACGTTTATCCATGACTATAACGCTACTTAGCTGCGCGCTATTTACCCAAGCAAAAATAACCACACTGGATCATGATGAAATCCAGAAGCAACAACACAGTTTTCTTGAAAGTAAAACTCTCCCTCCCCTGCCCCCGTCTCTATCAGCTACTCAGATGGTTGAGCTTAAAGGAAAAGGCCAGGCAAAAATACTAGAGAATCGCGCTCCAAAATTTTCACGAAGACTCCTTTCTGCTTGGGAATACGTTCCATTAGTGTCTCAAGCGGCAGAAAAGTGGCAAATCGAACCTGCGCTAATATTTGCCATTATTGACGCTGAAAGTGCGTTTAATCCTAAAGCACGCTCTGATAAAGGCGCCATTGGGTTAATGCAAATAATGCCTCAAGGTGCAGCGTTAGAAGTAGCACAAAAATACCACGATGAACATCAGGTAGAGAGCGAGAGATTATATCGGCCCGAGGTAAACATAGATATAGGAAGTGCTTATTTGCACATTCTAAACAATGTTCATTTGCAAGCGATAACGTCCGACACAAAGCGGCGGCTTGTCGTGATTTCTGCCTATAATTGTGGTTTATCTCGCGTAATGCAAACGCTTAGCAGGACTAACTCGTTACTCATGTTTTCACGCAATGTGAATAAAATGAGTGAAGAAGCGCTATATTTTGAACTCACACAGAAATTACCAATTCCCGAAACGCGCCTTTATGTTGCAAAAGTCATGCGTTTATATACACTTTATCTTGACGCATATCCTTGAAATTAATTATCAAACCAAAATGTTCTCAAAATGCGAGTGCTATGCATTCTAAGTTATCAATATCGAGCAGAACCCTGAGATATCCTAAACCTTTCCTCACCAATGTTGCGGATGTGACCTTATCACCTCTACGATATGCCTGTCTGATACGTCAACCCTTAAATCAAAAACATCATTAATCAATGGGTTGTATGCTTTACAACTTAACTTTTTGCGGTTAAGCCATTGTTCATTCGTACCAACTTAACCGCATCATGACGAGAATGGACATCGAGTTTTTTATACAGTTTGTATATATGGCTTTTCACTGTACTTTCAGATAAGAAAAGTCTTGAAGCAATTTGTTGATTTGAAATGCCGTACACAAGTAGCTCTAGAATCTGTTTTTCTCTGCATGTTAACTCATCATGCTGCTGTTCTTCGGACAAATTTGCATGCCGGTAATTGAGGACTAACTTCTCTAGGTACATTCTTGGCAGCCACAACCCACCTTTCAGTACGTATTCCGCGCCATCACATATATGTGTCACTGATGCGCTTCGGAGCAAAATTCCTTTTAACAACTTCCAATGCAGTAAGTCCGTTTGTACTTTTTCACAAGGGACGTTGTGAAGCATAAAGGACCACCCAAATAGATCAAAATCTGGTAACTTTCCTTGCATTTCAAGCTGACGCATAAAATCGTAATCAATAAACATCAAATCGATACTGAGTGAGTGACTTCTGAACACCACTTCATCTGGTTGCATTATCTTTACATCGACATCATGAATGGAAGACAGCTGTTTTTTTATTAAGTTACTTTGTAAATTACTCTCAGCTAGCAGTATCAAGTGCTTCTTTTCCATAGTCCCACCACATTAACTTACCTGTTTCACCAACCCCCGTTAGAAAATTAATTGGGGATAGCAAAGAGAATTTATCTTCATTTTAAGTAGAAAATATAGCACTTCAGAATGATATCGCATTGCTTTTCAGCACCGAAAAAGGCTTAAAAAGTATGAACCTGTTACATTTTTATCCATAC
>NZ_WXWT01000254.1:0-4797 GCF_009904725.1 Vibrio sp. V43_P6S15P86 | reverse complement strand
CCCTCTAGCCACGCTTCAATTTGTTCTTGGTTTGCGTTCAACCATGCTTGTGCTGCTTTCGACGGTTTCTGCTTCTGGTTGAGAATCGCTTCCATCAATTCGTTTTCCATTTCTAGGTTGAATTCTAGGTTTTTCACTAGCTGACCTACATTTGGACACTCAGCAAGGTAGTTTTTACGTGCGTTTGTGTACACATTCGCGCCGCCGTAGTTAGGGCCGAAGAAGTCGTCACCACCCGCTAAGTATTCCATTTCAACGTTGCTGTTCATTGGGTGCGGGGCCCAACCTAGGTACACAATCCATTGGTTGCGGCGCGCAGCACGTGATACTTGAGACACCATGCCAGCTTCGCTGGATTCAACTAGGCTGAAGTCTTTTAGGCCGAATGCGTTGCTATCAATCATTGACTGAATTAAGCGGTTACCATCGTTACCTGGTTCAATGCCGTAAATGCGGTCTTTAAATTTGTCGGCATGTTTTACTAGGTCAGCGAAGTTGGTCACGCCAGCGTCATAAACGTATTTTGGAACCGCGAGTGTGTATTTTGCGCCGACGAGGTTCGCTCGTACGGTTTCAACGGTACCTGCATCACGGTATTTCGCGATGTCACCTTCCATCGTTGGCATCCAGTTACCTAGGAAAATGTCGATATCGCCATTGGCCATAGAAGAGTAAGTAACAGGTACCGATAGTAGATCGGTCTTCGTTTTGTACCCCAACCCTTTTAGCAGCTCAGATGTCACGGCGGTGGTCGCTGTAATGTCGGTCCAACCTACATCTGCAAAACGTACTGTTTCACATTGGTTGGCATAAGCGCCTGTTGCTAAAGTACTTAGTGCGATTGTTGAGAAGATTTTTGTCATCTTAGACATATTGAATTCCTTGTAATGATTACTGACTTTTTTCGTTTTTATGAGATCGAATCGAGATCTCTTTTTGGCGGATGCATTCGTTGCATCTCTTGCCAGTTCGGTGCAATCCAAACTGGTGCGTTATTCGACGTTTCCAGGGCGTTATCCAAAATCATGTCCGCGGCACGTTCTGCCACCATAATAGTTGGCGCATTTAAATTACCGTTCGGAATGGTTGGGAAAATAGAAGAGTCCACCACACGCAAGCCTTGAATACCGCGTACTTGGCATCGCTCATTCAAAACTGCTAATGGGTCATTGTCTGCGCCCATTTTGCAGGTACAAGATGGATGGTAAGCACTCTCGACATTCTGCTTCACCCATTCATCAATTTGTTCATCCGTTGTGATATTCAGACCCGGCTGGATCTCATCACCACGAAACTCATCCATGGCTGGCTGATTGAGGATCTCGCGAGTAAGGCGAATACAATCACGCCAATCCTGCTTATCTTGTTCAGTGGAAATGTAGTTAAACTCAATCTTCGGCTTATCATTCGGATTCGCAGAGACAACTTCGACCGAGCCGCGACTTTCGGGCTTGTTAGGTCCAACGTGCACTTGGAAACCATGACCGTCAAAAGCAGCTTGTCCGTCATAACGCATTGCCGCTGGCAAAAAGTGATATTGAATATTTGGCCACTTTAGTCCCTCACGAGAACGGATAAACGCACATGATTCAAAGTGGTTAGTAGCCCCAAGGCCTTTGCGAGTTAATATCCATTCGGTGCCAATCAAGCCCTTGCTCACCAAACCTAATTTGCTGTTGAGCGTGATAGGTTGCTTACAGTGATATTGGAAGTACACTTCTAAGTGATCTTGCAGGTTTTTACCTACCCCTTCCAACGGATGTTTCACCTCAATGCCCGCTTTCTCTAATACTGCTTTAGGGCCAATGCCTGAAAGTTGTAGTAGCTGCACAGAGCCTACCGAGCCAGCACTCGAAATCACTTCATGATTCGCAAAACATTGCTGAACTGAACCTGATTTTTCAAATTCAACACCAACCGCTTTCTTGCCTTCGGCGCCTGTTTCTTCTAGTAAAACGCGATGAACCGTCACCCTCTTCATTAGGGTGAAGTTTTTGCGTTTTTTAGCACGGCTTAAGTATGCATTAGAGGTTGAAGCGCGTACGCCTTTGTCAACGGTCATATGCATTGGGCCAAAGCCTTCTTGCTGATAACCGTTGTAATCTTTTGTTTCTGGGTAGCCCGCTTCTTTGCCTGCATCAATAAAAGCTTGATACAGCGGATTGAGCTTCATATCGTTGCCATTACATGTGCCGACTGGACCGTTATCGCCTCGGTATTCATCAGCACCACCAATCCAAGACTCTGCCTTACGGAAATAAGGCAAACACGATTGATAATTCCAGCCTTTCGCGCCTTCCTCTTCCCACTGGTCAAAGTCACAAGCGTGTCCACGAACGTAAACCATGCCGTTGATAGACGAACTACCGCCCAGAACTTTCCCGCGAGGACAATGAAGTTGACGGCCATCCAACCCTTGCTCTTCAACCGTCTCAAACTGCCACGCGTATTTTTCAGTGTTCATCGGGTAAGAAAGCGCCGTCGGCATTTGGATAAAAATACTTTTATCCGACCCACCCGCTTCGAGTAATAGGACCGAATATTGACCACTTTCACTTAAGCGATCCGCTAACACACAGCCGGCCGAACCCGCACCGACGATGATATAATCGTAGTGTTGTTGCATTTGATTCTCCTAGGAGTTAATACCAATCACAGTAGGTAAGTGAACGAAATTAGCGTAGGAAAAATGCTTGAGAACAAGGCGGAAATTTTCGATAAGTAGTTAGCCTACAATCAAAATTGACAACGCAGTTATCGAGCATTTTAACAAGCTAAAGTGGTCAGTTATCTACTACGATTGGTATCATTTGTAAGGGCTTTCGAAGTCGCTTAGCTGAACCAGAACACTCTTCGTTTGCGTGTAATGTTTAAGGGTTTCGACTCCGTTTTCACGGCCAACACCTGATTGCTTGTAGCCGCCAACTGGCATTTCCGCAGGTGAGTCACCCCATGTGTTCACCCAACAAATACCCGCTTGAATTTGATGGATCACACGGTGCGCACGAGATAGGTTTTGAGTAAATACACCTGCCGCTAAGCCATAATCGGTGCCATTTGCACGCGCAATCACTTCCGACTCATCGCGGAATTTCAGAACTGACATTACCGGGCCAAAGATTTCTTGTTGAACGTGGCTCATGTCATCATCGCAATCGACAAATACGGTTGGAGCAACAAAGTTACCATTAGCTAGACCATTGTCTGTTACTTTGTAGCCGCCAGTCAGTAACGTCGCGCCACTCACTTTCGCGGCTTCAATCGCTCCTAGTACTTTCGATTCATGATCTTTAGAGATCAGCGCGCCAATCTGCGTGTTCTCATCAAGCGGATCGCCGACGACTAACAGCTCGGTTCGGGCTTTAAGTTGTGCGATAAAGTCGTCATAAATACCTTCATGGACAAATACGCGTGTACCGTGCGTACAAACTTCACCTTGGGTGTAGAAGTTCGCCACCATGGCCGCAGAAACGGCATCGTTTAACTTCGCATCATCAAAAATAATCAGTGGAGACTTACCACCAAGCTCCATCGTTACTTGTTTTAGTGTCTTAGCGCTGTCACTCATGACGACTTTACCGGTGCCTGACTCACCCGTGAATGACACTTTTGCGATATCAGGATGCGCCGTTAGCATCTGTCCTACTCGGTAATCCCCTTGCACGACATTAAATACGCCATCTGGCATGCCCGCTTCTGAATAAATTTCGGCGAGCTTAAGCGCCGTTAATGGTGTTTCTTCTGATGGCTTGAAGATCATTGCGTTACCCGCAGCCAGTGCTGGCGCCGATTTCCACATCGCTATTTGGATTGGATAATTCCAAGCGCCAATACCTGCGCAAATGCCCAATGGCTCGCGACGTGTGTAGAAAAACTGGTCTTCGCTGAGTGGCTGCTGTTCACCTTGCAAGCTTGGAGCAAGACCCGCATAGTACTCAAGAACATCGGCACCTGTTGTTATATCAACCGCGATAGCTTCTTGAATTGGCTTACCAGTATCTGCCACTTCTAATGCAGCCAGCTCGTCATTACGCTCACGTAAAATGGCAACGGCTTTGTGTAAAATACGGCTACGCTCGATCGCAGTCATTGCTGACCATGCAGCAAAACCTTTCTTTGCCGACTCAATCGCCGCTTCGAGATCGTCTTGGTTCGCTTGTTTAATGTTGGCCAATGGCTCACCATTCGCCGGATTGTAAGTGGTGAAGTGCTCATCTGAACACCCGTTGTACATCGCACCATTGATATAGTGTGCTTTCATTTCCATTTTGAAGACCTGTGACTTTTATATTTTTTCAGAATAAAACGTAAGTTGTTTGTCGAGATAGTCGTTGATGATGATTCTCGCTCTTTCTGCATCAATGCCTTGCGGGTTGAGCGTTCCGCGCAGCCAAATACCATCGATAAGTGACGCAATACCATGAGCAACCAGTTCGGCCTGCTCTGCATTTAATAATGCTTTGAGTTCTTTTCTTAGGTGGGACAATAAACGTCGTTCATTGACACGCTGCAAACGCTTAAGCTGTTCGTCATGCATTGAGTACGACCAGAACGCTAGCCAAGTCTTAGCAACTTGGTTTTCTGCCTGATAGCCGACAAAGTTACCGTCAATGATGGCATTAATTCTCTGATGATGAGCATCGCTTGGCAGCTCACGCAACTTCTGCGTGATGGTGGACGAAAGCTGACGCAAGATTTCGCGCATCGTTTCCTCCAGCAATCCGTGCTTACCACCGAAATAGTGGTTGATAATCCCCGTTGATACTCCGGCTTCTTTGCTGATTAACGAAATACTCG
>NZ_WXWT01000377.1:0-4823 GCF_009904725.1 Vibrio sp. V43_P6S15P86 | reverse complement strand
GAAGAAGCGATGTAATAACCGAGAAATATGTCACGAGTTGAGTAACAATTAAAATGCATTTACAAAGCAATACAGAAAGAATAATGGCACTGGAGAGATGAAAGAAATAGGCCCAGCTAGAAGCCGGGCCTTGTCGATAAGCAATATTGGCGATGCCGTTAGGCACTCATTGGAACAAGCACCATAGTACCAATTATAACTGTGATAAGACCAGCAAGAACCGGAACGGATGTACGTTTTACAACCTCAAACGGGCTGATGTTCGCCATACCGGATGTCGCAACGATTACGCCAGACACTGGTGAGATAGTACGACCTAGGTTTGATGCTTGAAGCATCGGGATAATTAGGAACGCTGGGTTTAGTCCCATTTTAGCAGCCAAAGATGGTGCCAACTCTACAAATGCATAGAAAGGCGCGTTACCAGACCCCGTTGCAATTGCTGCTGCAACTGTCAATGCAGTAAGGATAAGCATTAAAGCAACACCGCCTGCACCTGCATTGTCTGCAAGGTGAAGTAGGTTATCGATAGCGCCGATAGACATTAGACCTTGCGCAAAAACCCCCGCTGCAACCAAAAGCATCACAACGCCTTTGAACGCGTCAGCCATGCCAGCGTAACAAGAATCTAAATCTTCCAGTGATTTCTTACCATCAAACTTATTTACAACGTAATGGATCAGAGCGCCAAGGAAAATTGAACCGACCACAATAGTGTAAATGTCTAGGCTAAGTCCTGGAATGGTACGACCGTTGAATAGGAACACGCCGATGATAGGCAGAAATGGCAGTGCCGCATAAAACGCTGGTGCATCGGCTTTGATCTCTGATACGTCAATTTTTTCCATTGGCGTATTTTCTTTCTTATCTAAGTATTTGTTCCAGAAGAAAGCCGCGGCAGCCATCACGATGATTGCGCAAATAGAAACAGGCAACACTGTTTGTACCGCAAATACATCAAGCGCCAAGCCAGATTTTTCGGCGGCGATCACCACATCACCAGAGGTTGGAGAAAGAATGATTGCCGCAGGAGAGGCACAAACTGCAACCGCTGCTGGACGAGAGATCCCCATCGCGACCATCATTGGGAATAATGTCGCCATTAATAGTACGCCAAGGCCGGTTGCAGAACTTACTGCAAGAGACATCAAACACGCCACAATGTAAGCCGCTACCAAAAGGACATAAGGAGACTTGATAACAGAAAGCGGTTTAGAGAACTGTTTCACTACAACGTTATTCGCGCCGATGTGAGTCATATAGGAAGCGAAGCCACATAGCAACATGATTTGCATACCAAGGCCGCCGCCGCGGTATTGTAGCATGTATTTCACGTATTCTAGCGCGTCTGTCACCATGTTACCGGTTGAGGTGATTTTTGAGGGCAGCACGTCATGCCCCAATACGCCAGTCATAAGAAGTAAAGCAATACCAGCCGTCAGTAACACGCCCGCTGCTTTATAGCCTTTGACGATAAAGTAACCCACAGCAATGGTGACAACTAAGCCAATTAAGAGCTCTAACATAGGGATCTCCGAATGTTATGAAAAAAAGAAAGAAACTGTTTCAGTTTATGACAAGGAATTTACAGAATTCTTAACTGTGGCACGAGACAAATATGGGGCTTGCATGATCTGAGACAAATAATAATTTAATAATTAATTTCGTTAGATTGTATTGTTGGAATTTAGTTTTCTAAGTGTTATGTGCTGGTTTGAAGCAGTTTGCAGGAAGGAAAATATGACCAGAAATTTGAATAAATAGTGAGGGAATTGATTCAAAATGAGAAAAAGAAACAACTCAGTGAGTTGGAAGAGGGTAATAATCCTTGCAACAAAAAAGCTTCGCCGAAGCGAAGCTAAATCGTAAGGATGGGTTAAGTTAAGCGTATCGGCGCACCATGAGGTTCCAACTGCGTTGTTGCCGCTCGAACTCCGCTTTGATTTGCTGATACTTTATCTTGGTCACAGAGCACTCGTATTTTTTTACTACACTGGCTGTTTTTGCACCGAGTACTTCCTTTCGCATCTCATAATATTCCTGCATGTGATGAACTAGCGCATCAAACTCGTGTTGTAACTGATCGAGAATCGTCTGCGTATTCGGTTTTGCTCCCAGTTTTTCTTTTGCTTTCTTCAAGAGTTGAGTTGCGCGAGCTTTTTCAATTCTAAATGTAGGCGTTGTGCGCAACTTAGATGTGAGTCCAAGCCAAGAACAAGACTTAATCAACCACTTGGTCGGGTCGTAATGCCACCAATACACACCATTACGATAGTCATTCTCGAAGATATGATGGAAATTGTGGTAGCCCTCACCAAATGTGAAAAAGGCTAACACGCCGTTGTCGCGAGCGGTGTTTTTGTCCGTGAAAGTCTGTTTTCCCCAAACATGCGCAAGTGAGTTAATGAAAAAGGTCGTGTGGTGGCTCATAAAGAGTCGAGCGGCACCAACTACTAATAACATACCCCAAATATCGCCGTAGATAATACCAAGAGCGACCGGAAAGCCAATATTGGTGAGTAGAGCAAGTGGAACATAGTACTTATGTTGCCACATGACGATTTTGTCACGCTTTAAATCGCGGCAGTTGGTGTATTCGTTTTCCTGCGATTTGTTGTAGTCGCGTAACATCCAACCAATATGAGAATACCAAAAGCCACGTTTCGCTGAGTAAGGATCTTTGTCGTTATTGTCGACATGCTTGTGGTGTACACGATGATCAGAAGACCAGTGTAATGCACTATTTTGCAAAGAAAATGCTCCTCCAATCGCAAAAATAGCACGTAAAATTGGATGAGCTTCGTATGTTTTGTGGCTCCAGAGTCGGTGATAGCCTGCTGTAATAGAAAGATTCGTAAAACTGAATGCCATCACTCCCCAAACTAGATGCTCCCAACCCAGTCCAAAATGATATGCATACCAAGGCATTACAATAAAAGTCAGAACAAAACTGGAAGAAAATATCAATGTATTCAACCAGATAATGGGTGGTTTGTTTTGAGTCACAGGTGTATTCCTAACTTTGAGCTAACAACTGTTCGCCAGAATATCAGCGTACACGTGTAAGTCAAATTAAAGTTAGACAAATGTGACTGTTCCTTTGGATGTACATTAAGGAACTTGATGGGATATTTTGCTTTTAATTGAATAATGAGTAGTATTAAAAAATGAGCTCTGGCTTAAGGTGTATAAAATCTGCCAAGAAACAAGTGTTATAAAGGTGGAATATGCCGAGACTCTATAAAGAAGCAAAAAATGTAAGAAAATAGGAATACGTAATGGATTTACGATTAGCGGAATATAAGGACTACGAGCGCATTGCGCATCTTCATGCGGATAGTTGGAAGCGTCATTATCGTGGCATTCTTAGTGATAACTATCTTGATAAAGAGGCGATTGACGACAAACTACTGATTTGGCAAACCCGCCTGACCAACCCACCATTCAACCAGCACATTGTCTTGGCGGAAGAGGGTGGTTTGTTGCTCGGCTTCGTTTGTGTGTTTGGCAACCATGACTTCGAGCGTGGAACCTTTATTGACGCACTGCATGTTGATGACAGCTACCGTGGTCGTGGTATTGGCAAGCAGCTATTACTTGCTGTCGCAGAATGGCAGCAACAGTACTTTAAAGACACTGGTCTTTATCTAGAAGTCGTATCGCAAAACATTTCTGCAATTGAATTCTACCGCCATATTGGAGGTCAAGAATGTCAAGAGCGAACTTGGCGTGCGCCAGGTGGTACAGAAGTATTGGAGAAGGTATTCCGTTGGAAGAATGCTCAGTCATTAGTTAGTGGGATAGAAGAAAACGTTATTTACTCCTAGTCTGACGTTTTAGCTTAGCAATAAGAGCAGCATCAACGCTGCTCTTTTTTGTGCCTGTCCTAAAGTTTAGTGTTTCAGTGGGCGACTTAAAAGCAAAGCCCCATGGCTTTTAGCTCTGACTCGCATTGCTGAGCATTTTCAAATTGAATGGCTTCCATGCCTACCGCTCGGGCCCCTTCGACGTTGTATGGCATATCATCAAGAAATACCGTTTCCTCAGCCTGAAGCTGATACGTTGAAAGTAGGGCTTGGTAGATCTCAGCTTGTGGCTTTAGTAACTGCACTTCAGAAGAGATGATTGCACCGTCAAACTGCGGCCAGAATTCATAGGTAGCACGAAGATGCTCAACAATTTCGTTGACGTTGTCTGTGAGCGCATAAACGCTATATCCTGCACTTTTTATTCTTTTTAGCAGTTCGACACTGCCGTAAAGTAATATTTGTGTATGTTTTACGTAGTAAAAAAAGCGGTCCATTTCTTCCGCTGTCACTTTGTGCTCACGTTGATAGCACAGTTTGGCTTCCTCTTCGGAAATGATTCCTTTGTTTAAGTCTTTCCAGATTTGTGATGAAAACAGCAACTGGGCCATTT
Source organism: Vibrio sp. V43_P6S15P86 (assembly GCF_009904725.1). Lineage (NCBI taxonomy): Bacteria > Pseudomonadati > Pseudomonadota > Gammaproteobacteria > Vibrionales > Vibrionaceae > Vibrio > Vibrio sp. V43_P6S15P86. The sequence continues at coordinate 404 of NZ_WXWT01000377.1, read as the reverse complement.
TTTCCGCTTCTACTGCGTGACCAAATGTTAAGCGAACAATCTCTACCGGAGACCAGCGTACTAATACATTTCCCACATCAAAAATTACGTTTTTTATTTGTAAAGGTTCCATAACACACCCCAAGCCAATTGTTCTTCACCGCGTTACATCCACAGTGAGTGCTGTCGTTAAATCTTTGGAAGTTCGATCCAAAGGCGCTGTTTAAATGTCTCGAACGTATATGAGATTAACATCCCTTAGGATACAACGCGATTATCGCAAAATTACACTAAACTATATGCAACTTCATTTATTTGGTTGTAAATCAAGTGTCTCTATCTTAAAAGATTGAAATTAAAGACAAGCGTCGCGAAATATTTGCGCCATTTCGCGCTGCTTATAAGCGTTAAGTAATATATAATTA
>NZ_WXWT01000471.1:0-4828 GCF_009904725.1 Vibrio sp. V43_P6S15P86 | reverse complement strand
ATTCAAGAGTAGGCTAGAAAGGAAAACGTTCTTCTTTGCCAGAGCATAAAGTATAGTGTTTATTGTTATTCAGGAATAGGAATAAACTCCTGTTCATCGTTGGGGACCTTGGCAAAGCGCCCCGTCTGCCAATCAGCTTTGGCCTGTTCAATCAGCGACTTGTCACTGGCGACAAAATTCCATTCCATATAGCGTTTACCCACTGGCGCACCGCCGACCACCGTCAGTATGGTATCACTTTGGGCTGTCACAGTGATGTCGGATTCATCGCCAAAGATCGCCATACAGTGTTCGTCCAAAGTGATCTCACGCAAGGCCACTGAGCCTTTGACAATATACAGGGCTCTTTCCTCGGCCTCGGGCAATACGAGCGTTTGCCCGGATTTCAGGCGCGCCTCGATGTAGAGAGTTTTAGATAAGGTTTTTACTGGCGAGACAACCCCATAAGCGCAGCCCATCATGACCCGTATTGGTACGTCGTTTCGTTCTACCTCGGGAATTTCATCCTTGTCATAATGGAAGAAGCCCGGCTCGGATTGCTCCAGATCAGTGGGCAGTGCAAGCCAAAGTTGCAAGCCGTGAACATCTTGAGGACCAGCTTTAATCTCTTCGCGCTGGCGTTCAGAGTGCACAATGCCTCGACCGGCCACCATCAAATTTATATCACCAGGCAATACCCGCGCTTCAGTACCGAGTGAATCACGGTGCAGCATTTCACCTTCAAACAGGTAAGTGACTGTTGCAAGACCAATATGAGGGTGAGGTCGCACGTCGATGCCCTGACCTCTTTCAAAGTGAACAGGGCCCATATGGTCAAAAAACACCCAGGGACCGACACTGTGACACCCCTTGGTGGGCAGAATACGGCGCACACAAAAGCCACCCAGATCTTTACCCTTGGGCCTGAGCACCAATTTTAACGCGTTGCAGCCACTGATAACGCTGCAATCCTGAACTATTTCGGATGCGAGATTACTCATAATCAATTCCTGTGAAAAAGGGAGCACGGCTCCCTTTAGTTTACATAAAAACTCAGTCTTTGCTGGTTAATGTGGTATAGCTGGTGATCAGGTTCTTATAGTCGGGAATGTGGTTGGCGAACAATGCGCCTAATCCTTCGATGTCGTTCCGCCAGTCACGATGTAGTTCACAGGCCGTACCGAACCAGGTCATCAGCTGTGCACCAGCTTGTGACATGCGATCCCAGGCTGCGTCACAAGTTATAGGGTTAAAGGTACCGGAAGCATCGGTAACTACAAAAACCTCGTAACCTTCTTCCAGGGCGGACAGAACAGGAAAGGCCACACACACTTCAGTTACAACGCCAGCCACAATCAGCTGCTTCTTACCCGTAGCCTTAACTGCGGCTAGGAATTCTTCATTATCCCAGGCGTTAATCTGGCCGGGACGGGCAATATAGGGCGCGTCAGAGAAGATCTCTTTCAGCTCAGGCACCAAAGGACCATTAGGGCCAGTTTCAAAGCTGGTGGTTAAAATGGTGGGTAAATTGAAGTACTTGGCCAAATCAGCCAGCGCCAGTACATTGTTTTTAAATTTGTCCGGTTCAATATCACGTACTAGAGACAGAAGGCCGGCCTGATGATCGATCAATAGTACTGCAGCGTTATCTTTGTCGAGTCGGTTGTATTTAAAGCCCATCATTTCCTCCGGGAAATAGTAGTTAGTTGTTTAGACAAGGAGCCGTATACCGGCTCCGGTTTTCACAAGCGTCCGAATTGACCACGTTGCAGGTCTTCGAAAGCGTGTAAAATTTCTTTCTTGGTGTTCATAACAAAGGGACCGTGACCTACGATAGGCTCATTAATGGGCTCGCCACTGAGCAACAGAACCAAACTGTTCTGTGACGTATGCAGCTTAACGCCACTGTTCTGGCGGCTGAGCAATACCATATTACCATCGCTGACTGGATCGGAGCTGTTGACACAGACTTCGCCTTCCAGCACTACCACGGCGGTGGTCCAGCCCTGGGGGAGATCAAACTGGGTTTGTCCGCCAGCATTGAGACGTAAGTCCCAAACGTGCATAGGGCTGAAAGTATTGACCGGGCCTTGATGACCGTCAAAGTGACCAGCTATAGGCCGCAGAGTGCCAACGTTATTGGCCAATGACACTTCGGGTATGTCGGCCTTGGTAATAGCCTGATAATTGGGAGGCGTCATCTTGTCAACTTTGGGTAGATTGACCCAAAGCTGGACCATCTGCAGATCGCCACCGTTTTGGCTGAATGTACTGGAATGGAATTCTTCATGCATAATGCCAGCGCCTGCGGTCATCCATTGCACATCTCCGGATCCAATTATGCCGCCCTTACCAGTCGAATCTCGATGTTCTACCTCGCCTCTGTAGACAATGGTGACCGTTTCGAAACCACGATGGGGGTGCTCTCCAACTCCTCGCTTCACACCATCGGCGGGAAAGCGCATCGGCCCAGCGTAATCCAGTAGTAGGAAAGGGCTCATCTGAGCGGCCTGGTTTTGATAAGAAAACAGCGAACGAACCGGGAAGCCATTACCCACCCAATGGAAGGAAGGAGCTTTAATAATGCCGTAAATAGATTTCATAGAAGTCTCCTTAAATTTCACTTATTGTGATCATATAGGTGGTACAGTGATTGAGTAGACTGCTAAAATGCATCTCACTGTTGCACTGGCGGAACGATGAATATGCAGGATCTCAATGATCTCTATTATTTTGTGAAAGCGGTGGAATACGGCGGCTTCGCTCCGGCCAGTAGAGCATTGTGTATTCCCAAGTCCAAGCTCAGCCGCCGGATTGCTGCGCTGGAAGCACGGTTGGATACTAAGCTGATTTATCGCTCCACTCGCAGTTTTCATCTGACTGAAGTGGGGCAGACTTATTTTCAGCACTGCAAGGCGATGCTGGAGGAAGCAGAGTCTGCGCAGGACGCCATCGACTCGTTAAAATCTGAACCCAGAGGCACCATCCGCCTGACCTGTCCCATCGCATTGCTGCACGCTCATATTGGCTGCATGCTGGCTGATTTTATGATAGAGTACCCGCAAGTAAATATTCAACTTGAAGCGTCTAATCGTCGTGTGGATCTGATATCTGAAGGTGTAGATGTGGCCATTAGAGTTCGGCCGCCCCCACTTGAAGATAGTGAGCTCGTTATGCGAGTGTTATCAGAGCGTAGTTTGAGTTTGGTTGCAAGCCCGGCTCTTGTAGACAGTTATGCGTTGCCAAATCATCTGACTGAACTATGTAACTGGCCTTCTCTAGGGTTGGGACAACCTCAATACCAATTTGTCTGGAGCTGGTACGCGCCTGACAATAAACTCATTGAAGTGCCTTTTAAGCCACGCTTTGTGACCACTGATATGGTTGCGCTGCGTAATGCAGCAGTAGCAGGAGCGGGGGTAGTACAATTGCCGACCTTGATGGTTACGCAGCAGATGAAAGATGGAAGTTTAATCAAGCTCCTTGATGGCTGGACAGCACCAAAAGAAATTATCCATGTGGTATTTCCTTCTCGTCGAGGTCTGTTGCCTTCAGTTAGAGCATTGATTGATTTCCTAGCTGATCGCTATGCCAGCTTTGATGAAGAGTAGAATGGTAAGTTTTATTGGTATAGTATTTATCAGCTTCAATAAAATTAACTTTTTGTTTAATTAAGTACCTAACACTAACATACTCAATCATAAATTTGGAAAAGTGACTCAAATTAGCTAGAAATTTTTCACAATATCGAACCGCAACTGGTTAACTCTTTGTTACTGTATTGGGCTTGCGAGCGGATGCTAGCTAAATAGTACACATTTCAAACGATATACTGAGTTTGAAACATGCCTATCCAAATTAACTTGTTAAGGGCTTAAGTTATAGCGTAAGTCTTCCCAACTTGAGCTTTGTAATTGTGAAGAGTCAGTGATTCTCCAAGTAGCGGCTTCAGACTGTGAACATCTGTGGTTACCATACTTCTGTTTCGACTTTTTGTTCGACCCATCGAGTTTCTGGGACCAACTGCCAGATTGCGAGGGTGCCTCTTTTCCAGAAGGCTGCTCCTTCACACTGAGAGATTAGAAGTATCGCTTAAACCTAATCGCCCGGTGGCACTCCCTTGTATCGTATGCGCCACCTTCCGAGATCTCCTTTATGGTTCGCGACTTTATTTTAGTAGATTGGGAAATACATACGCACCTGTCCTGCCTGATAATGTCAGCTCAAACTGCAATAATTTCATGATATCGGTACAAAAAGCGAGATGGGGTTTAAGCCAGACTCGACGCTCAACTCCTGTTCCATGCTTTTTAACTATCCATTCCCCTCACCATATACCTTTACCTTGATTCGAGTTGCATGAATGACTAGGTGCTGAATATTAGGGGTATTCGACAATCTAGAAACGGAGTTGATACAGCCTAACAATACCTTTAAAGGTAAGAAAAAATGCTCTTAACCATGATAGCTGATGTGTTAAGTAAGATACTAAATAATCGTGGTCTACGACTCCTACCATGTTTAGCTTATTTCCACTCAGCTATTGCCTCTTCATCAATCCAAAACGTGAGTGAACCTTGTTTGACTAGTGAGTTATTGTACTTGTACCTATTAGTCGCTTTGTAGCGAGGCTTCGGCATGAAATTAAAGTAGTAAGTAAATGTCTCCGAGTTGTTCGTAAGGTATTGATTTAGTTCATTCGATTTTACAACAAAACATCTTTGGTGTAGTTATTTCAGTTGCTTATTTATAATGAGGGTTAGATATAAATATCAAAAGTTTACTATTAATATGTGTATTTTTATGAAGTAATATTTTGATTTAGCTCGTGTGCGACTGTACTTAATAA
>NZ_WXWT01000025.1:4879-8120 GCF_009904725.1 Vibrio sp. V43_P6S15P86 | reverse complement strand
CCGCAGGAAATAGTCATATGCAAATGTCAGATCACTACGCGCCTGCTAGGGCGCTGCCAGTAGGAGAGCCTTATAGGCGCATATGAAAAACCACCGGCTATGCCGGTGGATAGTTTTTGTACCTCTATCAACGCAATACAAGCATTAAACCAGTACACTAATACTCAGTTTGTCTAGGGAGCGCGTTATGTCTGTTTGGTTTTTCATTGCCATCACTTTGATGGGATTATTCGTCGTCGTATTATCGCTCAGCGCTTCAAGAGTAAGAGCGGCACAATGGTTCGGTTTTTGTGCTTTGGTATTAGTGTTAACCAGCGCTAGCTTCTTATTGTTGCGTCAATCTCCTCCACAACCTATTCAAGCTGAAGTCTCTCGAATGATGACTGCTCGCGATATCATGCAGGAAATTCAAGACCAATTGCGTGAAGACCCAAACAATGCCGAATTGTGGTTTCAGCTAGGGCAGGGCTACCTGCTAGAGGGAGAACTGGATGGTGCGCTGATTTGTTTTGATTACGCCATCCAACTGACTGAGCCAGTCGGTGCCACGCAACTTGCTGCGAAAGCGACGACCTTATACTACATTCACCAGCAATCAATGACGCAAGAAGTCAGTTTGCTTTTGGAGCAAGCTTTGCAGATAGAACCGCACAATGAAGCGGCTTTGTCTTTGATCGCCAACGACCACTTTGTTTCATTCCGCTTTCAGGAAGCCATTGATACTTGGGTGCTATTACTCGACTCTAACGATCCAAGCTTGGATCGAGTACAAATTATTAACTCGATCAATAAAGCTAAAGAGCTGTTGTAGGCGTAGACTCTAATTAGTAGTAGAAGAAAGGTGGGGGGATGAATGAAGAATAAAGCGTTCGGAATATTGGTGGTGCTGTGCGGCTCCGTGTTAGTGGGTTGTAGCTCTTCCGAACATTCTGGCACCTCATCTACGGTTTATTACTCTTCCGGTTATTACGACCCTTGGTGGTACGATCATGACGACTACTGGATTTATTACTATCCGGGTTGTTGCGACAACGACGATGAATACAAAGAGAAACTAGAAGAGTGGTGGAATGGCTTGGATGAAGAGCAACAGCAATCCATCAAAGACAAAGTCGAAGATTGGAAAGACGATGATATGTCCGCCAATATCGATAACATGAAGCGACAGCTTGACGATCATTGGCAATCGCTGCCTGACGAGCAAAAGCAGGAGATTCAAACCAAGTGGGAGAACCGCCCCGAGCGCATCGAGCCTACGGCTTTACAAGATAAAGCGGTGAAAGAAAAGGTTCAACAAAGAAAAGCATTGCCGGAAACGAAGATTCAGCGCCCAGTTACACGCCCAAATGTGCAGATGCCTAAAACACGTCCACATATTCAGCCTAGGCCGAGACTTCCTCGTCGCTAATCTGTTTTCCTCTGCCTTCTATCAAACAAAAAGGGCGCAACGTGCGCCCTTCGTTTTATCCATTTAACCTAGTGTAATCGATGCTGAATCAGTACGTTGCTTCGCGCTCAGCAGCTGCTTTATCCCATTCTGGTGCCACCGTTTCTAAGAAGTGCTTCTTATCTGCGTTCATCTTTTCCATATCCATACCTAGTGCTTGTTGCGCTTTTGCTTTGGTCGAGATATCTGGAATTTGAACTGGGTCAGTAATGCCTTTTGTTGCCAGTAAACGAACTAGCTTAGTACGAGCGTCAGCAGCGCGATCAACTGCGGTACCGAGTACTTCAAGTGCTACCTCAGGAGCATGCATGTGAACACCGTGAGAAGCAATCGCGTAGTCCCAACGCCATTGTGCATGGCGAATATCTTGTAGGATAGGTTGCATCTCTGCTTCTGTTGCTCCTGCTTCCCATGCTGCACCAGCTTCAAAGTGCGCTGCCACAATTTGCTTCTCGGCGGTTAGCTTCATGTTTAGTACTTGCGCTTTGCGAGTCGAAACGATGCCTTGTAGCTGCTCTTTGGTTTGAGTATGGCATTGCGCACAGGTGTCTTCAAAACGATCAAACGGGTTACCCACTTTGTGGTCGGTGTATACCGTACCGTCTTCTTTGGTTACTTTAGGCATGTGACAGTCCACACACACCACTTTGTTTTTGCCATGAATACCCGCTCTCCAAGTTTCGAAACCTGGGTGTTGTGCCTTGAGCATTGGTGCTTTAGAAACGGCGTGCGTCCAATCTTTAAAGTTCAACGCGTCGTAGTATTTCTCCATATCAGCGACGTTGGTCCCCATGTCCCATGGGAATTTGACTGCTTTAGTCGGACCTGTGAAGTAGTACTCGACATGACATTGAGCGCAGACTGACGCTTGTTTATCTAAGCGAGATTGTTGGTCAAAATTTTTGCCGATGGTGTCAAAAGCACGCTCGACGTATGGGCGAGTCAGTGCCAGTGCGGGTTCGCCCTTCTTGAAGGCTTCAGAACCCGTATTGTGACAGTCGGAACAACCGATAGGGTTGACGATTTCTGAGCCCAAGCGCGCCCATTTACCTTCAAAATAGCCGTCTTCACCGCGCTCTTCAATTACGCGGGCGACATCTGGGCTTTTACAACTCCAACAAGCCATCGGCATTGGCCCGGAGTTTTCGTCTGCTGGTGCGCCAGTTCTGAGGGTTTGCCTCACATCATCAAGCGCGTAAAAGTGACCGCGCGCTTTGTTGTAGTCTTTAGCAAAACCATAACCAGCCCACAAGATCACCATGTTTGGGTCTTCACTTAAGGCATCTTCAATATGCTCGCTTTCCGATGTGGCTTTCCAAGAGTGATATTGGTCAGGATGGTTTTGTTCAAAGGTATCATTGCGAGGCTCTATGAGACCAGTATCCTCTGCTGCCAAAGGAGCACCAACCAAAAATAATTGGCTGGCGAATAAGGTCGCAACCGCGATAGGTGCGCTCATCCAGTGTTTTATGCTCACGGTGTTATCTCCATATTCGTTTTTATTAGCAGCGTTGTGAGGAGCTATTCCAAATAAGAATCGGAGATCTATCGTTAATATTAATAGTGAATTGAATAGATGAAATAGTGACCGAAATTGGCCTTGTTTTAGATCAATTTATGCTAGTGATCTTAATCATGTTTAAGTTCATATACCCCTAAAGTGGTATGTTGTAATCCCCTTTAATCACAGCGTGTTATGGGTATAACCATTCTAAAAATAAGGTGATTAAGGTCGCTTTTTGAACATGTGATTCTACCTCTTAGGAATTATAGAGGTATTATAAATACAGGTTT
>NZ_WXWT01000025.1:0-4820 GCF_009904725.1 Vibrio sp. V43_P6S15P86 | reverse complement strand
TTGCTCAAATAATAGTTGATAAGAGTTATCAATTATTATCGAGCTAAGGAAAGAAAAATATGGGCAATATAAAATTGACCATAGAGACAATGCTGAAATTTCTCTTCATCTTTGCCATCTATGGTTTTTTCACCGCCGCCCATGCGACTTCTTCAGAGCCAGTTGAAGGTGCTCAAGCTGAGCGTCATCAAGTCGAGTTGATCCGTGACCGAGACTATAAATGTCTTCAATGTCATAAGGATGCTAAAGATACTCTGAATCTATCGCATGATTCGCAAGCGTTATTGAGTCAAGGTAAGCAGCTCAATTGCACTAACTGTCACAGCAACATCGGCCCTGATCACCGTGAAGGTGCACCCGATGTGATTAAGTTTTCTGCTGCGCAATCGAAAGCGGTGCACGACAAAGTGTCCCTTGACCCAAGCTTGATTCTCAAAGCTAATAGCCAGTGTGTGGATTGTCACGCGCCACTTAAGTTAAGAGAAAAGCATTGGACGCACGATGTGCACGCCAAGAATCTCACTTGTTCAAACTGTCATGATGTTCATGCCGCAAAAACCAAAGCGTTGTCTTATGACAGAAAACAGCTGATTAAGCAGTGTGTGGATTGTCACTCTGAATTTGCCATCGAACCTGAACTTGCCAAAGAAGAGGAGAGATAGCATGAAATGTTCGAGAAGAAACTTTTTAGCTAGCAGCGGTGCGTTGATTTTAACTACAGGCGTTGCGGGCACTTCCGTTGTTAGCTCCTCTCTTTATGCCAGCAACAGTGAACAAGCGAAGCGCATGGGTATGGTTCATGATGAAAATGCCTGCATTGGCTGTACCGCTTGTACCGATGCTTGTCGCGAAGTAAATAAAGTCCCTGAGGGCGTGACACGTCTTAAAATTCATCGCAGTGAACCGATTGGCGAATTCCCAGATGTGGAATACCAGTTTACTCGCGAATCCTGTCAGCACTGTGACAACCCACCATGTGTGTACGTTTGTCCAACAGGCGCTGCATACAAAGATGAAGCGACCGGCATTGTGGATGTACACAAAGAGAAATGTGTCGGATGTGGTTATTGCCTTGCTGCTTGCCCTTACCAAGTGCGCTTCTTTAATCCAGTCGATCACTCTGCGGATAAATGTAACTTCTGCCGCGATACCAACCTGGCGCAAGGTAAGCAGCCAGCTTGCGTGGAATCTTGCCCAACAAAAGCACTCATCTTTGGTGATTTAAATGACCCAGCTAGCAAGGTGAGCAAAGCTATCGAAAGCCATGTTGTCTATCGCGATAAATCGCATTTAGGTACGCAGCCTAAACTGTACAAAATTCCGCATAGCAAAGGGGAGGTGTCATCATGAACGGCTTCGAAAGTGCATTCCACTTTGACTCGTTAGTCTGGGATTGGATTATTGCGATTTACTTATTCCTCGCTGGGATGTCAGCAGGTGCGGTGATGATTTCTATCTATTTAAAACGCAAAGTGATTGAAGGTGATCCCGCAAACAATGGCATTATAAAAGCAATGGCTTGGCTCGCGCCATTTGGCATTATTTCTGGCTTAGTGATTTTGATTTTCCACTTAACTAAACCGCTTGAGTTTTGGAAGATCATGATTTACTACAACCCGACTTCCGTGATGTCGATGGGCGTTGTCTTGTTCCAAGTGTACATGCTAGTGCTATTTGTTTGGATCGGCGTTATCTTCCGTCATCAAATCATCAGCTTCTGTGAAGGGAAGTTACCAAGCAAACTGTTGGATTTTGCTGACGGCATTTTAATTAAGGCGGGGAAAGCCAACAACGCCATTGAATTGTTTTTGGGATTCTTAGCCATCGTGCTTGCGGCATACACCGGATTTTTATTGTCTGCATTGAAGACTTACCCAATGCTAAACAATCCAGTACTGCCAATCTTGTTCCTGTTCTCTAGTCTGTCATCTGGCGCAGCAGCATGCTTGATGTTCGGCATCTTGGTGTTTAAAGAGTCGACCAGCAGCCCAAGTGTGTCTTGGGTACACGGATTTGAACGCCCAGTAGTATTGTTTGAGCTGTTTGTCTTAGTGACATTCTTTACTGGGCTTATCTTTAGTGGCGGGCAAAATGAAGTCGCGGCTTGGAATGCCATTTCGAGTGGGTTCTGGGCTCAGTGGTTCTGGGTTGGGGTGGTGCTCATCGGCATGATAACGCCTTTGATTCTTAATTGGTTGACGCCTTCAGAAGTGCGTCACAAAGGCAGCTACGTTTTTGTGGTCACAACGTTGAGTTTGGTTGGCGTACTCATGCTGCGTACTTTCATTCTCTATGCTGGTCAAATGACCATCGTGTAAGGAGGCAAAATGGAGGCTGAGCTCGGTTTCTTTTTGTTGATATTGGTGGCTGTCGCATCGACATGTGCGACGCTGCTGCATTGGGTTTGCTTTACGCTGCGGAAGAAGGGAGTGTTGCCACACCAAACCGCAACGTCTCATATTATCAGCTTAGCCTCCTTAGTTTGTTTGGCGCTTTTGATAGTCTGTTTTATTCAGGATAATTTTGCGCTTGAGTATGTGGTTACACACTCGAACAGCCAGTTACCTATCGCGTTTAAGATTGCAGCTGCTTGGGGCGGCCATCAAGGGTCTATGTTGTTTTGGGTGGTTACGTTGAGCTTATGGGCCTCTTTTATTGCTATCAAGTCGCCAGTTTGTACTCAATATACAGGCGATTGCTTGGGTATCATGAACTTACTTATTGCTATTTTCGCTTGGTTTACCCTCACCACGTCCAATCCTTTTGAGTATGCTCAGACGCTAGCGTTGGAGGGGCGAGATCTCAATCCGATGTTGCAAGATATCGGGCTTATTATTCATCCGCCGCTGTTATATTTGGGCTACGTTGGTTATGCCGCGATACTGGCGTTCGCCTTAGCTGCGTTATTAGCGAAACGACCTATAAATGAATGGTATGGTGTTGCCCGTAGTGCCGCTTTCTTTGCTTGGGGTACGCTAACAATTGGAATTTTGATCGGTGCTTGGTGGGCATACAATGAATTAGGTTGGGGCGGGTGGTGGTTTTGGGACCCGGTAGAAAACGCGTCTTTGCTGCCTTGGTTAATGGGTACCGCACTACTGCATAGCGGTGTGTTGTCGAAGCGTAATAAAGGAGCAATTTGGAGCACCTACGCATTGGCTTTTGCGACGTTCAGTTTGAGTATTATCGGCACATTTGTGGTGAGATCGGGTGTATTAACCTCAGTACACGCGTTTGCGGTTGATCCAACCAAAGGTGTAGTACTTCTTGCCGTTCTCAGCGTTTTGGTGGTTGTCACCTTTGGTGTGCTCATTGTGCGAGGGCTACATATTCCTCGTTTTACGCTCGATTCGTTAATAAGTCGTGCCTACATGGTATACATCGCTATTGGACTTCTCGTTGTTTGTATGGCGATTGTTTTCCTCGGTACCTTTTACCCAATGCTTTATCAACTGCTTGGCCTGGGTAATATATCCGTTGGGGCACCTTACTTTAATAGCCTCGTTTTTCCCCTTACATTACTTGCTCTGACCTTTCTCGCCTTTATGCCCGTGTTGAAGTGGACGAAAGGAGCCAATCCTCATGCCGTTAAAACCATTGGGTTTGTCGGTATTCATGTTATTGCGGTTAGTACTATTTTCGTTTTTACTACAAAAGAGCTTCATATAACGACTTTGATTACTCTGGTATTAGCGACGTGGGTAGTGGTTTCTCATTTGCTTTTGCTGTTTTATGCAGAAAACAAGAGCAAATTAATGCCTATGCTTCTTGCTCATATTGGCTTTGCGTTGGCTGCAAGCGGAGCAGTATTTAATAGTGACTATTCGTATGAATACAACTTACGGGCAGAGCCTGGTAGCTCGTATCAAAAAGCGGGTATCACCGTTGATTATCATGGAATTGAATGGTTAGTTGGGCCGAACTACACCGCAGAACAGGGACGTGTTGATCTTTATTTGGAGAGCGGTAAGGCGCTGAACTTTCAACCCGAGAAACGGCATTACCCTGTACGCGTGATGAATATGACCGAGCCCGCTATTCGATCACTATGGCATGGAGACTACTACATCACTTTGGGTGATAAGCTCGACAACAGCGCCTACGCAATTAAAGTGCAATATCGCGCGGGCATATGGTGGATATGGTTTGGTGGCGCTTTAATCGTAATAAGTGCTTTGGGGAGTATGATGAATCTAAGGGGAAAAGGTAATGAGATCGAAAAATACGCTTAAACTGATCGTTCTCATATTGCTAGTTGCGATTTTTTTTGTCACCGCGACAATGGCATTATCCGATAGACCAAACGTAGAAATACAACAAAATCGTATGTTATCTATCCCAGATTTTACCGCTTACTCACTCATTTCAGGCAATCGAATCACCGATGCAGTACTAGAAAATCAAGGTTATATGCTATTGAATGTTTGGGCGTCTTGGTGCGGGGTTTGTAAACAAGAACATGATGATTTGCTCAACTTAGCTCGACAAGGTGTGCCCATCGTTGGTCTTAACTATCGAGATAAAGAAAGCGCGGCTAAACGCTATTTGAGCTCTTCACACAATCCATATACCGAAGTTATATCCGATCCTAATGGGCAACTGGCGGTTGAACTTGGTGTAATAGGAACGCCGGAAACTTACTTAATTGATCAAAATGGCAATGTTTTGATCAAATATAGAGGTAAGTTAACAATAGACAAATGGAACTCGTTATTTTCGGGGTATTTTAATGTCTCACTTTAAATATGCTTACTTCATTATTGTTTTGTTTTCTTTGTGTTCTTCTTGGGTCAAAGCAGAGCAAATTACGCAGCATGTTG
>NZ_WXWT01000435.1:0-4885 GCF_009904725.1 Vibrio sp. V43_P6S15P86 | reverse complement strand
CTTTCTTACGTTGATCTTGCCATAGTCATCAAGTTGCCTTGATTAGTTCACATCCGACTCCCAGACTGTTTCTATAGTTTTTATAAGATATAAAAGCCCCTGCGTATGAGAAGCGCAGCTGTAACGCGACTAGGCATAAAAACAAAAAACGCTAGGGATACAAGCGAATTTGTACTCTCAACATTTAAGGAAGACCAAGATGAAAGACGAAAAAGTCGCCGTCGTTACAGGGGCTGCTCGCGGTATAGGGCAGGCCATTTGCGAGCAATTACTCGAAGATGGATTCCACGTCGTGGGACTAGATATCTCGCCTGTAGAGTGGAGTCAGTCGCCAAACCTTTCAAGTTATCAAGTGAATCTCTGTGAGGCCGCAGCGGTAAGTGAAGTGGTCGACCGCATCGTCGCGAAACATCAACGCATTGATGTTCTGGTCAACAACGCCGGGATAACGAGAGATGCACTGCTGCCAGACATGTTAGAGCAAGACTGGGACAGCGTTATCGACGTGAACCTAAAAGCGGTGTTTTTACTCACCCAGCGCGTTGCTCCTGTCATGCTAGAGCAGGGTGCAGGTAGTATTGTTAGCATTTCTTCTATAGTGGGAACGGATGGTAATATCGGCCAGAGCAACTACGGCGCAAGTAAAGGCGGCGTTATTTCTATGAGTAAAGGCTGGGCGAAAGAACTTTCAAGAAAGGGTGCACAGATACGCGTCAACTGTGTCGCGCCAGGTTTTATCGCTACCGACATGACAAAGAGCTTGCCTGAAAAAGTCATTCAAATGATGGAAAGTAAAACGCCTCTGGGACGCATGGGCTCTGCGCAAGACATTGCCAATGGCGTTGCATTTTTAGCGTCTGATAAAAGTGCGTTTATAACCGGACAAGTGCTCAAGATTGATGGTGGGTTGGTGTTATAACTCGCCAATCAAAACGTCAAATAACAAACGCCCTTTACTTATGTGAAGGGCGTTTTTGTTTGGGGAACGTTAATTGAGCTGTTGGTGCGTTTTTGCCACATTGTCATTTTCGCTCATAAAATCGCTTGCTCTTCTAGCCCCAAGTTTTCCCCAATAAAACTCATGTGAAAGGCGTGCAACTTACTTCGTAATTGCTCATTAAAAGTGAATAATTAGCAATCAACTGTCTGAGGGTATGCTGAAAATGATTTTGAGTCACTTCGGGACAAAAGAGTGACGCTTTGTGTCTACGTCACGGGCTGCTTGTTTGTGTTGCAGCTTCGGCTATTTAAGAAGTTGAGTTGAGTTTTGATCTCCTTCTCTAACTCTCCGACATAGATTAATGATGTCTCGATATTGGCGTATTTTCCGCTTCTGCTTGCACTAAACCAGTTGAATGACCCCACTGCCATATACCGATCATCAGCAAAAACGCTTTTACTATGGACACCATTTATCACATTGATAACGATACCAAGCTGTTCCAAGGTCGTGCAGCAATGTTGAAACGCTTTTACTTTATTGGTATCCGGGTGGTTTGCGACAGTGGTATTGAAATGTCTGTCGGTGTGTATGGTTATCTGGACACCTTTCTGCAGTGCTGTTTTTAGTAGTTCTAACAGCCCAGTTGATTGCAGTTTGTCTAGCAGTAACCAAGGCGATACGATATCTATTTTTCGTTGTACTTCCCTCAGCAGTTTTGATAAAAACGCATCGTGCTCTTCGGCATTGGTTAGCAGTTTCGGATGGCCGCATATTTGTAATAAATCGGGGCGTTGACCAACACTAAATTCAAGCTCATTTCGCTCGTCAGTGAAGAGATACTTGGCGAGTAATCCTCGTGGAGAAGCTGATGGCGCAGCTTCAATGATATCCAAATCACCAAACACCAAGAATGCATCTTTGGCTCGAGAGACAGCGACGTTGAGCATTGACGGATCCATATCGATAAACCCGCCATCGTTGTGTCTGGTGTATACCTGGGAAAAAATAATTATTTTGCGTTCAGCACCTTGAAGAGAGTGAACGGTGCCGGCGGTTAGTTGGTCATCCCCTTTGCCTGCTTTGATATCGAACTCACCACACGCAGTCTTGATCTGGTTCACTTGAGCTGAAAATGGAGTAATGATACCCACACACTTGGCCAGTGGCTCACCGTAGTAATTCTCTATTTCAACCTTATTGGTATGTAACCATGCAGCGATAGTTTCTGCTTCTAACTTATTGCGTCGGCTGCCGCTAAATGATTCCGCGATACCGTCGACGTGCAAATGACTGAAAGGAGAGAAGAGGCTACCTTCGGTCGCTAGTCCTCGCTTGGGGACCAGGATACCTTGGTAGCAAAGGTCGTTGCAGTATGAGATCAATTCGTCGTAGCAGCGTCTATGTTCTTGCAAAAACATTCCAGGCTCAGCTTCCGGCATATAATGAAAGCGGCTTGCTTGTTGTGCTACATGCATCACACTGCCAGTCACTACACTTCGGCCTTCCTCTTGAATGACTGTGTATTCATCATCAGAGCTGATAACTTTATGCTGCTTTAAATTGCCTCGGTCAATTGATGAGCACACATTTCTAATCGGCGGGATCTGGTAAATATCACCAATCACCAATGCTTTTTTGGCTAGAGAGAACGAGGCCGCAGCAACTTCTGGAGCTACTTGACCCGCTTCATCAACGATCAAAAGGTCGATTTCATTAAGCAGATAGTCAGTTTCAAATTCATTATTCCCAACGTGAGACTGGTAAGTCATATGAGAAGGCAGAGAATGGAACGTTGATACAATGCAAGGAGTGAGCATCATTCGGCGTTGCCAGCGCGGACGAACCGTTTTCAGACCTGTTTTCCGGGCCTGCTTGTTCAGCCCTTGACCCAAATCTCGGCAACTGAGTAGCCAGCATGCTTCCCAGTAATGGACAGCTAAGCGGAACATTCGAAAACGGATCGTGATATCTAAAACCGAATCGATGTCGGTCAATTGTGGAATAGTTTGTTCTGGAGAGTCTTCAGTAAAGTTATTGATAGAATCAAGCCAATTCAGTTGTGATTGCTCAAACTCTTGATACTGTTCTAACCAAGATTGATACCGATTTTTTTGTTCGTCAAAATCGTCTTTTTTACTAGAAAATATTTGCTTGAGTAGGCTCTCAAATCGGTCTGATGACAGGTTTTCAATTTGCTCTTCATCGTGCTCAATAAGGTTAAACATGAAACTCCTACGCTGGAGCTCAAGTTTATTCTTGATTGGCGGTAACCACTTAAACAGAGTTAACCATGTAGATTCATTGCCGAGGTAGCTTCGCCACGCAGTTAACTGTTCTTTGGCGTTATCTTTCAATACTTGCGCATTAGAAACGGCTTGTTGTTGATCTGCCAATGTTTGTTGGGGATTATGCCCCAGCCGAGAATGGATGTCAGTCAGTTGGCGGTTGTAGTGATGCCAATTGTTTTGGATGTAATCTAACTGGTTTTGATGTTGGCGCAATTCGGCATGGAGATGCGCTTTAACTTGCGTTACATCAGCAAAATTTTGTTGTGGAAACGCCTGTTTTGCTCTATCCAAATAATGCGCTTGGGCTTGATCGACAAAATCCAACTGCTCGACTTTTTCATAGAAATGCTTAGTTTGGTAACTTTTGGCAGCTTCCATTTCTCCATACGCCGATGGCAGGTAGCCACCATAGCTAAAAATGTCAGGTAACCATCGGCCCGATAGTTCGTCCTCGCCTTCATCGAAGTCTTTACCAAAAGCATCAATGATGTTGGTTACTGCTTGATTATTAGTCGATGCCGCAATGATTAGCGGCGGCTGACTCTCTTTTAGCGCAGATTCGATCCACAGTGACGCGACTACAGATAGAACAAACGTTGTTTTACCTGTGCCAGGAGGACCATTTACCGCAAGAATATCGCCTTCTTGCATAGCTAAGGTATGGGCCAAAGCATCGCATTGTGCTTTAGCTAGCGGGAATTGACTATTTGAGTGGCCAAAACGCGAATTCACTGTATGAGATACATCAATACATTCATCGTGGTTGGTTACTGTTTTTACCGCGTAACTATCAAGCAGAGGCAAGGTTGTGCTTGAATTGCTTAGGTTATCGTACAGTTTTAAAATATGCCTTGAAGCACCCGGGCACTCGTTGGTTTTGTTGACTAAGCCACGACTTTCAATGTCTTCGTAGAACTGCTCGATTTGGTTTCTATCGCAGTAATCGGCAAATAGTTTTTGAGTGAGTCCGTAGTAGTTGTGCCAATCTTTTTGATGGTTCTGATACTGTTCTTCTTGTTCGAATTTGGCAGGAATACTTTCATTAGACAGCGCTGGAATTTCATTTGTTGTCAGGAATTCATCGATCTTATCAACGTCAGCGATAGTAAAGGTGTCATTTCCTTGAGGAGCAAGCAAATCACGAGGTATGAATGGCGCGGTGTGAGGAAATAATAGTCCTTCACGATTGACCCATAAAGAGCAGACAATCGGTGTCAGTACACCAGGCATATTACCACTGTAATCTTTGCCATGAACTTTCCGAAGATAATAGGTGATCGGTCGATGATGAATTTGTACGGCGGTTAGGGTATCTGGTTCATTGCGAAACAGATCTTCTAGCAATGTAGAATCAGGTTTAAGCTTACCTTCTTTGAACTCGTCGGTTGTCGCTCGCACATAATTCTTCAGATCTTGTTTTTTTAATGCACCTTTCGCGCTGTCGGCATCGGCAAGAGAATTACGCCAATAGTGAATCCAGCCCTGATTATTCATACCCGGTCCTTGAAATTTTCGTGTTAAGCGTGTGATTTTAGTCGAATATCTCCTTGCTAAGGGAGTGTTTTTTGTAAGAACTTTGAACAATTTCTTACTTGGAGATCTTTTAGTCATTCGGATGATGACTATTCGAGCAGTCGAAGAATTGGGGCAGGAG
>NZ_WXWT01000283.1:0-4987 GCF_009904725.1 Vibrio sp. V43_P6S15P86 | reverse complement strand
GGACAGGGGCGTGATAAATCATGTTGATCTTAAATTCCTCAACGCGATCAGCGAGCTCAGGTTTCGGACGTAAAATGTAGCTATACACCTCGCCATCAAGTAGTTCATCGTAAGGGGAATAGTTAAGATCAAACGATAACGATTGTTGTCCAGTAGCGGGGGCGCTGATGAACTCGTGGCAATCAATTTGGTAAGTCGGATCGTCTGGGTTAGGGTCTGATATGATGTCTATTTGATAGTCTCCTTGACCAGCAATGACATGGCTGTGATACCAAATGGCGACATCGCTACAATACAGGTTAGGACCATAAGTTCGTAAATTGAGATCGGATTCGAGACTTTCACCATGCGGACCCACGACTTTAGTACCATAGTGATAAATATAATTGCCAGCTTCAGCAACCAGATACCCCCCGCTTGGGAGAGGTAACAAATAGTCAAAAAAGGATATCTGGCGTAAATATCGCCCTGTCGGTGCGTTGATGCGTTTTTCCATCGATTGCTTGTTTTTTTGCATGGTATAGCTTTCGAATTGTTTGCCATCAAACACGGTGGTGAAATAGTTCCGAGTATCTTCATGAACCTGAGATGCGTATACCTTTTTGGTGGTCCAAATTTGGCGTACGCCGTGGACATAAACAATCAACGAGTCATCACTGATTTTGTACTCACCCACCTTTTTTAAGTCTCCCTTTTCAGGACACTGGTGTTTGTTGTTTGAGGCGGCATAACGTACCTCGTCATCCTCAAACTGAAACGCTTCGCAATACACCACTTCATACGCGTACGCGGTACCGCCAAGATTTTGCGTCGTCTCCAAGCGATAGACAGTGTCGCCAATTAACGGGTGTTCCGTGTCATTGTGACCTGGAGTGACAACAGGCAACTCAAAACGTGTTGTGACCCACGCATGGTCGCTGTCGCCGTGGTAATCATCACGCGCCGCTACCGCCAGGTATGTGGTGGTTTTAATGTTCTCTGGTGCACCTAGCACCATCATTTGTCCTTGGTTTAGCACCCTTAATCCATTGGCGTTTTCGAGCCAAATCCGAGTGGTGAGGAGATCGCCATCCGGGTCTTCAAACAGTTGGTTAAGATTGAGCGAATAGCTAATCGGAGAGTTTTGGTTGAGCTCCCAAGCATAAATAATGGTTTGTAGCTGTTGTTCCACCGTGAGGTTGATGATGGGTTTATTGTTCTCTGATGGGTCCTCTTTTGAGCGGCTGTCTTCATAACCCACAGACGAGTCGTAAAAAGAGCCGTCTTCTGTAGTATGAAATGGGTTCGTAACTGGCCCTGGTTGTCCTAAAATGGCAGAATTGAAGGCGTCATCACCGTCTTTTGTGTGGGCGTTCTCCAACGCAGAACCTGTCAACGCTTGCTTTACTTCAACTAAAGATGTGCGCTCATATTGACGATGTGTTCGCGTGGTTGATTGACTAGTACTGTCTGATGAGTTCGCCGCGGATGCCAAGTTGGTTTCGTCTGACATGCAGTATACGCCGAGCAAACCAACGCAGATGGCGCCGATTATCCAAAACTTTTTGCTTATCATTACGCGTGCGCCATTCGTGATTGCAACCAACTGCGAGAGAATTTTAGGTCTTTCTCTATTAAGCTCGCGCTGCACTCGAGCAGTTCACTGATTTCTTGGTTTTTCATTCCCATTAAATACTTGAGTTTGAGTGCACTTGATTGGCGTGGGTACCGGCTACTGAAGTTATCCAGAGCTTTATCCATGATGATCAATTGTTCGAAGCGATCTTCTTCATCTCTCATCAACGTAATGTGTTGGCGCTTTTGCGCTTGGTGTGAGCGTGCGTTATCGATCAAGATTTGACGCATCACTTTGGCGGCCATCAAAAAGAAATCACGTTTTGTTTCAATTTCACTCATGTCGCAGTTGGACATCTTCAGGTAAGCATCATGAATTAATGCCGTGGTGCTGTTGACGCTATCGGCCAATACCTTGTTGTCGGTGCCGTACTTTTCCGCGTTTCGTTCACGCTCGTGTTGGGCGATCTTACGTAACTGCAAATACGCAAATTGGTAAAGCTCACTCTCAGCTTGTTTATCACCAGATTGCCATTGTTGAATGATTTGTGTCAGTGCTACTGCTGTTGCCATGGTTATACATCCTCGCTCACTTTGACAAATTCAGAAATGGTGTGGGTTTCAATGCGATCAGAGCCGTCTCGGTTGCGGAGAACATCTTGTTGATAGCGATATAAAATGCCTTGTTCCCAAGTTGCGCCAGCGGGCAGATATTCCCAAGTGGTGTAATTGATTTCGGCAGGGGTCGTTGACCAACGTACCATGACATTCATTTGCGCAAGCTCGGCTTTGGGTTCGTCATTGTTGACCCACCACATGTCCGCATACTCTTGGGTGACATCTTGGGTGTATAGGCTTGCGTCGGTTGGACAGGTGTTTGCATTGTGCGGCAGTCGCATGACTTGTTGGTGGCGCATCAATAGGCACGATTGTGTCATGGACTGCTGGTGGTATTGGGTCTGCTGCCATACCCCGAGGTAGTCGATATCGTGTTCGTTCGTGTTGGGGTAGGTAAACCACAGCATTTCTGTACGATTGTGGTGGTGGATGTTTTTTTTACGCCCAAGGCCTTGTACTTTTTCCATCAGTAGCTCAGTACTTGGATCAAAGTTGAGTGCAACGGAGCGGTATTTCCAGTCGCCTTCATCATCAAAGTCTTCGAGAGAGAAACCATTCAAGTCGTTGCGGGTGCACCCAGTGATTGAGCAACCGACGATATTAAACCAATCCGCAAATTTGCTTATCGGCTCGACAATGTCTTCCGTGATAGGGCGCTTCATCGAGAGGAAACAGCCTTGAAAATGGTCGCCAACGCTTGGGTGCTCAATCAATGAATCTTTGGTGATGGTGAATCGAGTTTCACCAAACGGAGGGCGATATTTAGGATGATGTTGATAACGTAAATCGTAAGCACAAGCGCGGCCTTGCCAATCTTTCTTTTTGATCACGATGTTTTTGAACGTCATGCCGCGAGGTTCAAAGATGATCTCATCTGAGGCAAAGTTTTTCTCAATGTACTGCTGGCTTTCGTTTAGGTGCTCAATCGCATCATTGACAGATACCCAGTCGAGATTGAGGTGGCGTTTGGCATCATCCAGATAATTGAGGTCAAGGCCTTTGAGCTGGTTTTGAAAGCGAGCATCAGACAACACGCGGTTGGCTAAGACAATTTCCTTACGATTCTCAGGCGTACTGTCGAGAGAGAGCAGCAGGCGCGTCATATTGATGCTACGACTGGGTTTGGTTGTTGCCATCGTCGGTGTAAGCACTTCTTGGCTCGATAAGGTTGTCAGCAGATAACCTTTATCATCGTTGCCAAGGAAGAAGCTAATCACATCACCAGGTTGGTAGTGAAATGCCCCTTGCTGAGTGACGCCAGTGATATTGGAACTGGTTTTGTAATACAAGCCAGTCACTGGCGCATCGATAAAGTAGCCTTGCTTCAAGGTTGAAGTGGGCGGGTGTGAAGTGGCAGCAGAAGTGTCTGCTGCTAACGTGGAGGTAGCCGTCAATGCAGACAGCCAAAATACCACTGAACGTGTATACATCTTGTTTTAAGCCTTATTGGTTGGTGCTGTCCTCAGACGCACAATTTGGCTGACAACTCATTGGAGTAGTTAGGTGCTTCTTTGGCACCGGTGTCATCATCGCCAACAACATTTTTTGTTTTATATGTTTGGGGATATCTGGATTAGAGAGTATCCGCCTTCGTGTTAACTCCATCATGGAGCTCACCGAGAGGTGTTCGACATTCTGCCCCTTCGCGTGGAAGATAAGGCGGGTCATTTCGTACATCATATCTTCTGCAATCTTCTTCTCTTGTTGCAGTTGGATATTCTTTTGCATCATGGCGCTGCCAAATAGCACACCTGAGAGCACGATGATGCCTGACAATGCAGAAGCAAGAGGGCGCCGTTGCACCAAGCGAAAGGCGCTATACAAAGGCCAGTGTTTTTTCTGCTCGATAGGGCGACGTTCGATAATTCGCTCGATATCAATGCGTAGCGCTCGCACATCTGGGTATCGCACTTGGGTGGCTGGACGCGTCGCCCGTCTTATCACCCAATACACATCAGACCAAACCGCTGGTGACGGAAACATCAAAGCGAGGATTTTGCCCAATGAATAAACATCGCTTTGTTCTGTCAGTACTTGTCCTGCCTGCTGCTCAGGGCTGGCAAAGTTTTGGCTAAACGCAATCAGTGCCGAGGGTGAGCCCTCTCGGGTGGAGTGCGCTTTTTGAGTTAAGTTGAAGTCGAGCAGTTTGGGTCGTTTGCTACGATCAATCAGTATATTTTCTGGTTTTAGATCGGCATGCAAAACATGATGCTGGTGGGCGTGCTCCATCGCCTGACAAATCTGCTTAAACAGCAGCAGTTTTTCCGTCTTTTCCAGCTTATTTTCTGACAGGTATTTATCTAAGGTTTGACCAAATACCCGCTCCATCACGATGTAAACTGAATCTTGATGAAGGCCGCCATCAAACACTTTCGCTATGTACGGATGGTTTAGGCGCGCGAGCAGTTGTGCCTCATCAAAGAGTGCACGTTGTCCCAGCACATTACTCAAATTGCTTTGAATAAACTTGATGGCCAGATCTTGTTCGAACGTTTCATCTGCACGTAGGGCGGCGTAAACGACACCCATGCCACCGCGACCCAACTCATGAGTTAGGCGATACTTACTGATGACTTCTCCGCTTAGATCGACGTCTCGGTTCGTAGCCTGGTGAGCACCAAAGTAAAGTAACTGCGTTAGTTGTTCTTCAGGTGTCTCGTGGGCTAAAAGAGGAACGAGTTGTTGATACAGCTCAGGTTGACTTTGTTGCAATGCTTGGAGGTATTGCTGCTTTTGGGAGTCGTCCAGATCAAGCAAGTGATAGTAAATCTGGGTTTCGCTAGAGCCTAACTGCACTGTGCCTAATGTCTTATTC
>NZ_WXWT01000167.1:0-4997 GCF_009904725.1 Vibrio sp. V43_P6S15P86 | reverse complement strand
AAAACACAATAACACTAAGCACAGCAAAAAAGTGATATTACACGTCGTGCAACACTTAGCTCCTGGTGGTTTAGAAACGCTCGTACTAGAAATGCTTCGTTTTGCGCAGCCCAACCATTCCGTTTTTGTCGTGAGCTTAGAAGGAAGCAAAGAACATGCACTACAAGGCTGGCAAAAACTGTTGCCCTACCAAGGCCAACTACACTTTCTTAATAAAAGACCTGGATTCAGCGGGAAGACCATCGCTACGCTGACTTCAATGATAAAAAGAATGCGACCAGACGTGGTCCACACCCATCATATCGGCCCACTTCTGTATGGTGGTATTGCTGCACGTTTAGCGCACGTACCTGTAGTGATTCATACCGAGCACGACGCATGGCACCTTAATAACAAAAAATCAGCTCAACTACAGTCCCTTTTGCTAACGATGATTCGCCCGCAAGTGGTTGCCGATGCTAACTTTGTCGCCCATCAAATACAGACTAAGTTAAAGTATCGCAAAGTTTGTACTATCCATAACGGGGTTGACTGTCAGAAGTTTAAAAGCGGTGACCAAACGGCAACAAGACACTTGTTTGAACTTCCAACCGACAAAATCGTGATTGGCGTTGCCGGGCGTCTAGAAGCAGTTAAAGGCCATAAAGCGCTTATCGAAGCCTTCTCTCATCTTACGCCAAACACACACCTAGCCATTGCTGGAGATGGTTCTCAGCGAGCTCAATTGGAAGCACAAGTTAGAACGTTAAAACTTGAGGATCGCGTTACCTTTTTAGGCTTGGTCGACGATATGCCCAGCTTTTACCAAAGCCTCGATTTATTTTGTTTACCGTCGCTTCAAGAGGGTTTCCCCCTCTCAACACTAGAAGCTCAAGCATGTGACGTTCCTTGTGTCGCAACCGATGTTGGTGGCGTGAAAGAGACACTCTGTCCGAACAACAGCACACTGGTTGAAGCAAATCGTGTGTTTTCGTTGGCCGAAGCGTTATCACATCAAATGGAATCATCACACCATTCTCCTCGAACTTTTATTCTCAAACACTTTGATATCAGAGACATGGTGAGTCGCTACTCACGTTTGGCCAAGGAGGCTAGCTATGAATGATTTACTTTGGATTATAGGGTTTGGTTTATCCGCGTTTTTGATTGTCTATCATCACGTTGGGTACCCACTGCTCCTTAAGTGGCTTCCTTTAAAACAGCAAGACGAAACCAAAGCACCATTTGTAGAGCGAGCTTACAAAGCCTCCAAAACAGACAGCCAGCTACCCTCTATTACTGTCATCGTGCCCGCCTACAATGAAGAACAATGGATAGCAGAGAAGATCCGTAACCTTGCGAGCCTAGACTACCCGAGGGATAAATTAAGAGTAGTGATCGCATGTGATGGCTGCACAGATAACACAGCCGAGATTGCTCAAGCGACAATTCAAGAAGCAATCTGCTCTGATACTCTGTTCATTATTAATGATCACCAAGTCAATCGCGGTAAAGTTGCCCTACTCAACGAAGAAATGCGTCATGTTAGCTCGGACATTACCGCACTGAGTGACACGTCGGCATTGATTTCTTGCGATTCTCTATTGCTAGCTAGTCAGCATTATCAAAATGAGAACGTTGGAGTGGTTAACGCAACATATCAAATAATGAGCACTGATAACCAAGGTGAAGCGGCGTATTGGCAATACCAGTCTCGAGTAAAGCACCAAGAATCTTTGTTAGGTTCAACGATTGGTTCCCACGGTGCGTTTTACACTTTCAGAACTCACTTATTTGAACCACTGGAAGTTAGCACCATTAATGACGACTTTATTCTCCCTATGAGAATCGTTTTGCGAGGCTATAGCGCTATTTACGAGCCAAACATGCTGGCTCTTGAACTAGAACAGAGCTCAGACAACGCAGATTTCAAGCGGCGCCTAAGAATTTCAGCGGGTAACATGCAGCAGCTCATGCAATTAAAGAAATTACTGCTACCTCGTTATCGTGGCACTGCCTTTGCATTTCTATCGGGAAAGGTTCTGCGCTTAGCAACACCCTATTTGATGATTGTTTGCTTTATTTGCTCACTACTACTGGCACACAATCCACTGTTTCAAGTAATGCTGTTCGCACAAGTTGGTATTTACAGCATCGCGCTTATTACTTACTTAATGCCAGCACTTAACACTATTAAACCTTTTAAGCTGATTAGCTACATCGTCATTGGTCATCTCGCCAACTTTATCGGCGGTATGAAGTATTTGCTCGGAATGGAAAATGGACGTTGGAAACGCGTCAACCAATAAGGAAAGCATCATGAAAAACTCACGCTACGATTCAAATGTATGCCACGCGAAAAGAACGTTTGATGTACTGGTTGCAATGCTTATTTTGGTCGTCACTGCACCACTTTTCCCATTTATCGCGCTAGCGATCAAAACCACATCGAAAGGCCCTGTGATTTATCGCCAATTGCGAGTAGGACGCTGCACACCAGAAAAAATGGATCTTTTTCAAATCATGAAGTTTCGCACCATGTATATTGATGCAGAGCAACGCTCTGGCGCAGTATGGGCAACTGAAAATGATCCCCGCATCACGCCAGTAGGACGCTTTTTACGCAAAACACGTTTAGATGAACTACCTCAACTGTTTAATGTGTTGAGAGGTGAAATGTCGATGATTGGGCCGCGCCCAGAACGCCCAGCTTTCTACCAGAAATTGGAAGATGAAATCCCCTATTTTGTAGAGCGCACATATGGCGTGTTACCAGGTATCACAGGCTTAGCTCAGGTTAACCAAGGCTATGATGCATGCATTGAGGATGTAAGACGCAAAGTTGGGTTTGACCACAGTTACGCACTAAGCTTAGGTTCGTTTTACTCTTGGATTTCAATGGACCTTTCAATCATGAGCAAAACATTCGTTGTGATGATTGACGGACGAGGTCAATAACTTCCGGTTCTGGTAACGGTCACTCTTGCCACTGGCGGCGCATCTTTTCTATCGTCGCTGGTGGCACATCATGAATGCTTTGATACGCTCCGTGGCACACTTTAATTTCCACCTCGATGCGCTTCTTCATGCAGTAGTCCATGTAACGCTTCATCTCCCAATGTCGAACAAACGTATTGCTCACAATCACAACTTTCCCTCTGTTCAACCACTTTCTAGTTTGCTGAAAACACCACTCATGCGCTTGAGGTAATTGAACTGGTTCAAAGTGATAATCACCTTCATCATTTTCAAAATACATGTCAGCTTCAAAATGCTTAGCACCAAGATCTATTGCCAATTGTTTTGCTAAGGTTGTTTTACCTGAACCCGGAAGTCCACGAATAAGAATGAGTTTAGCCAGTGACATAATACAGTTTAATGAGGTGGGAATAAGCCTAAACTGTAACGAAATTATTGGAAAAGAAAAGTAGAAATAAAAAATGCCGAGCACATTAGGCTCGGCATTTAAACTCAATCATGGATCGTGTTGTATTTATTTGTAAGCTGGCAGTTCTGTTCTTAACCCTTTCACCAAACTTACGCACATCAACAGCAGAACAAAAGTAAACGGTAACCCTGTTGCAACAACGCCTGATTGCAATGCTTGCAAGGCTTCTTTACCACCAACCCACAGCATTACGGCTGCAATTGCGCCTTCAATACACGCCCAGAAAATGCGTTGCGGTACTGGTGCATCAATCTTACCACCGGCGGTAATACTATCGATAACCAGCGAGCCAGAGTCTGACGATGTAATAAAGAATACCAGAATCAGCACGATAGAAAGCATTGAAATCACTGAGCTATACGGAAGCGCATCGTAAACATGGAACAGAGTCAATGAAATATCAGTTAGGCCATTTGCACCTAGCTCACCAACTTTATTCACCACTTGGTCAAGCGCGATACCACCAAACACAGACATCCAAATCAAAGTAACAACTGTAGGAATAACGATGACTGCGAATAAGAATTCTCGAACCGTACGACCTTTAGACACACGCGCGATAAACATACCAACAAACGGTGACCAAGATACCCACCAAGCCCAGTAGAATACCGTCCAGCCGTGCATCCAAGTTTCATCTTCACGACCGTGAGGGTTACTCAATGGAATAATATTTTCAATGTAAGCCATTGTTGTGTCGCGTAGCGAGCTCCACGCCGTATCAAACGTGATGAAGGTAATGAAAATAAGCAGCGCAAACGCAACCACCATATTGACGTTACTCAGTAGCTTAACACCACCATCAATACCACGAATCACTGATAGCACCGCGATAAAGGTAACGAAGGTGATCACAATCATTTGTGTACCAATGCCGCCTTCTAGACCAAAGACATGATTAATACCACTGGTCGCCTGCTGAGCACCCAGACCTAGCGACGTTGCAAGACCAAATAGCGTCGACAAAACGGCAAGGATATCAATAACGTGACCTAACCAGCCCCATGCACGGTCACCAAAAATTGGATAGAACGCCGCGCGCAATGAAAGTGGTAAACCTTTGTTAAAGGCAAAAAACGCTAATGCTAGTGCAACGAGTGCGTAAATACTCCAACCATGTACACCCCAGTGGAACATAGTGGCACCCATCGCGAGGGATTTTGCTTCTTCGGTGTATGGTACTGCGTTAAGTGGCATTCCCCACCAATCAGTGAAATACGCGGTCGGCTCAGCCACACTCCAGAACAGAAGACCAATACCCATACCCGCGGCGAAAAGCATCGACAACCAAGAAACGGTTGAGTGATCCGGCGTTGCTTCTTTGCCTCCTAAGCGGATTTTACCTAGCGGAGAAAAAAGAAGAGCAACGGCGAACAATAAGAAGAAGTTTGTCGACCACATAAAGAACGCATCAAACTGTTCGATAATTCCGTTTTTTAGACCGTTTAATACGTCTCGAGCAGTGGTTGGCTCAACAAGAAGAAGTGAAATCAGACAGAAAACAACGAGCCCCGCACTAATGCCAAAAACCGGGTTATGTATATCGAATCCCCACTTTTGAACGTTATCC
>NZ_WXWT01000231.1:0-4997 GCF_009904725.1 Vibrio sp. V43_P6S15P86 | reverse complement strand
GCCTTGAAATAAATCCATGATATCTCCATATCATCTATAACCAGTTTGAAGAATTAACAGGCTTGGCAGGGTTGCCGAGTTTTCAAAAACTTTAATTATCAATATTTGAGAGGACACATCATGTCTGTAATCAAGATGACTGACCTGGATCTTGCAGGTAAACGTGTATTTATCCGTGCTGACCTAAACGTGCCAGTAAAAGACGGTAAAGTAACTTCAGATGCACGTATCATCGCATCTCTTCCAACTATTAAGCACTGCCTAGAAGCAGGCGCTAAAGTAATGGTTACGTCTCACCTAGGTCGCCCAACTGAAGGTGAATACGCTGAAGAGTTCTCTCTACAACCAGTTGTTAACTACCTAAACGACGCACTAGATTGTGAAGTTAAGCTAGCAAAAGACTACCTAGATGGCCTAGAGCTAAACGCTGGTGAACTTGTTGTTCTAGAAAACGTTCGCTTTAACAAAGGCGAAAAGAAAAACGACGAAGAGCTATCTAAGAAATACGCAGCACTATGTGACGTATTCGTAATGGATGCATTCGGTACGGCTCACCGCGCTCAAGCGTCAACTCATGGTGTTGGTATGCACGCACCTATCGCTTGTGCTGGCCCTCTTCTAGCAAACGAGCTTGAAGCGCTAGGTAAAGCAATGGACAACCCAGCTCGTCCAATGGTTGCTATCGTAGGTGGTTCAAAAGTTTCTACTAAGCTAACTGTACTTGAGTCTCTATCTAAAATCGCTGACCAACTAGTTGTTGGTGGTGGTATTGCTAACACATTCATCGCAGCTGCTGGCCACAACGTTGGTAAGTCTCTATACGAAGCGGATCTAGTAGACACTGCTAAGAAGCTAATGGATGAGTGTGCAATTCCAGTAGCAACTGACGTTGCATGTGCGAAAGCATTCGACGAAAACGCAGAAGCAGAAATTAAACACGTTTCTGAAGTACAAGACGACGACATGATCTTCGACCTTGGCCCAGATTCAACAGATGAACTAGCAGAAATCCTTAAGAACGCGAAGACTATCCTATGGAACGGTCCAGTAGGCGTATTCGAATTCAAGAACTTCGAAGCAGGTACTAAAGGTATCTCAGAAGCTATCGCAGCATCTGAAGGCTTCTCTGTTGCAGGTGGTGGTGACACGCTAGCAGCTATCGACAAGTTCGGTATCAAAGCTGACGTTTCTTACATCTCTACAGGTGGCGGCGCTTTCCTTGAATTCGTAGAAGGTAAAGTTCTTCCAGCAGTAGAAATGCTAGAAGCACGCGCTAAGTAATTAAAGCAAAGCGGGGGAGTGATTCTCCCGCTTTCTTGTTTGCTGCAACGTGTGAGGAACTCTGCTAGAATAGCCTCAGTTGTGAGCAAACGTTTGCAAGATTTTCAACTTAACAAGTTTTGTTTAAAAACGACAGATAAATAGGATTACATCCATGTCTAAGATCTTCGACTTCGTAAAACCAGGTGTTATCTCTGGCGATGACGTTCAGAAAGTATTTGAAGTTGCAAAAGAAAACAGCTTTGCACTTCCAGCAGTAAACTGTGTGGGTACTGACTCTGTAAACGCAGTACTTGAAGCAGCTGCAAAAGTTAAAGCTCCAGTTATCGTTCAATTCTCTAACGGTGGCGCTGCTTTCTTTGCTGGTAAAGGTCTAAAACTTGAAGGTCAAGAAGCTCAAATCCTAGGTGCTGTTGCTGGTGCGAAATACGTTCACGCTGTAGCTGAAGCTTACGGTGTACCAGTAATCCTACACACTGACCACGCAGCTAAGAAACTACTTCCTTGGATCGACGGTCTACTAGACGCTGGTGAAGAGTACTTCGCGCAAACTGGTAAGCCACTATTCTCTTCTCACATGATCGACCTTTCTGAAGAGTCTCTAGAAGAGAACATCGAAATTTCTGCTAAGTACCTAGAGCGCATGGCTAAAATGAACATGACTCTAGAAATCGAACTAGGTTGTACTGGTGGTGAAGAAGACGGCGTTGACAACTCTGATATGGATGCGTCTGAGCTATATACTTCTCCAGAAGACGTTGCATACGCATACGAGAAACTAAGCGCAATCAGCCACCGTTTCACTATCGCAGCATCTTTCGGTAACGTACACGGCGTATACAAGCCAGGTAACGTTGTACTAACTCCAACTATCCTACGTGATTCTCAAGCGCACGTTTCTGAGAAATTCGGTCTTCCAGCGAACTCTCTAAACTTCGTATTCCACGGCGGTTCAGGTTCTTCTCTAGAAGAAATCCGTGAATCTATCGGCTACGGTGTAATCAAAATGAACATCGATACTGATACACAGTGGGCTACTTGGGATGGTATCCGTAAGTTCGAAGCTGAAAACCACGATTACCTACAAGGTCAGATCGGTAACCCAACTGGTGAAGATGCACCAAACAAGAAGTACTACGATCCACGCGTATGGCTACGTGCTGGTCAAGCTTCAATGGTAGCTCGTCTAGAGCAAGCATTTGCTGACCTAAACGCAGTTGACGTACTATAATCGTTACTGATTAAGTTACTTAAAAACCCGCTCTTTGAGCGGGTTTTTTTATGTCTATCATTTTCTTCCCCTCTGCTTTCTTCCGGTATTTTTATGCGTTAGGTTGTATTTGCTAGTGAGACATCTCACCTTTAACGTTTTTTTAAAGAAAACATGGGAATATCAGTCTTAAGAGTGGCGAAATCAGAGTGCATTGCGTAACCTGTAACAAGTCAGTGTCAGAAAGCTCTGATAAAGTCTTGTTTTGCATATCTTTGCGAAACTCTGACTTTGAAAAAAGTCAGAGTTGGGATATTGTGCCAAAAATCTGACACTGTTCAGTGGAGCAATAGGGATGTTGTTTTAGAAAAGAGCCTTTAAAAAACAAGGTTCATAAATTAACGGCAATTGGATTTATATCTCTTTATTTTTGAGGATAAGAATTATGGCAGGTGAATCGGTGGGTATCGATACCACTTTAACGGATGGTCTAACTCAGGCTGAAACTTGGCTGACAAACAATTCAGATCTACTGGTTCAGTACGGTGTGAACATTATCTCTGCGCTGCTTATTCTGTTTATCGGTAATCTTATCGTTAAGGCAGTCGCTGGTAGTGTTTCTAAAGTACTAGAAAAGAAAAACATGGATAAGGCCGTCGTTGAATTTATTCACGGTCTTGTTCGTTACTTGCTATTTGTAATCGTGCTAATCGCGGCTCTTGGTCGATTAGGCGTTCAAACCGCTTCTGTTGTTGCTGTGATTGGTGCGGCAGGTCTTGCTGTTGGTCTTGCACTACAAGGTTCACTATCAAACTTTGCAGCAGGCGTACTTATTGTTGCGTTCCGTCCATTCAAATCAGGCGACTACGTAGAAATCGGTGGTGTAGCGGGTAGTGTTGAAGCAATTCAAATCTTCCAAACAGTTCTAAAAACACCAGACAACAAAATGGTTGTTGTGCCTAACTCTTCAGTTATCGGCGGTGCTATTACTAACTACTCTCGCCATGCGACACGACGTGTCGACCTAGTGATTGGTGTGTCATACAAAGCGGATCTTAAACTAACGAAGAAAGTAATTCGCGAGACGCTAGAAAAAGATCCGCGTATCTTGAAAGATCCTGATATCACAATCGGTGTACTTACACTGGCAGACTCTTCAGTAAACTTTGTGGTTCGCCCATGGGTGAAAACTGCAGATTACTGGGGCGTATACTTTGATGCAATGCAAGGTATTAAAGAAGCACTGGATGAAAATGGTATCGAAATTCCATTCCCACAAATGGATGTTCATCTGAACAAAATCGACGCTTAATAAAAGCGGTAGATATTCGAAAGCGAGGCCAATTGGCCTCGCTTTTTTATATCTCATAAAGAATGTGATTACCGGCAAGCAATAGACGTTTTAGATGTTTACCGGCAAAGCCAAAGGTGAATTCAGGCAACCCTGGCGTATAGAGCAACTCTTCGTGTAGATACAGGGTTGTATCAACAATGAGCGTGACATATTCAGGTAAGCCAATCGGACATACCGCTCCAGGCAAACAACCTAACACTTCGACCATTTCACCGTCGTCACAAATTGATGGGCGTTTACCTGTGACGGCTTTTATTTGTTTGGCATCGAGGCGAGAGTCTTTTTCTGTTAGATAAATTGCGTAGCCTTGTCCTTTAAGTTTTAAGAAGAGGCTTTTGGTGTGCGTGCCTGTCCATCCAAGCTCGGACGCAATTCTTATATCCGTGTCAAAGTCTAAGATGGCTTCATGCTGCCATTCCCGAAAAGGAATAGAGAGCGCGTTGAGTCGCTCTCTATTGATATCATAGATACGCTTTAGTGACTCCATGTCTTTGTTGTCCTGTTGATTACCAGTACTTTTCAATAAGTTCACTAGCTAAAATATACGCTATCGTGAACATCATTACTGCGACCGCGATGTCGATGCTTTTTTTCACTCTTGGCTTTGATAGGGTAGGGCCTAGTTTTGCGGCTCCTATCGACAAGGTATAGAACCAAACAAAGGAAGCTATCATCGTACCTAGTGCAAAAGCAATTCGGTCATGGCCTTCAAACTGCCCACCAATAGAGCCCAGAATAACGACTGTATCTAAATACAAGTGTGGGTTAAGTACTGTGACGGCTAGCGCACCTAAAATGACCGTTCGACGACCACGAGCGACGACTTCACCTTTTGATTCTGACTCACTGTCTGACTTAAACGCGCTCTTAAGTGACAGTAATCCATAAAAGCTCAGGAACGCAATACCACCAAGCGTCACCGATGTTAGTAAGATTTCATTTTGAGACAAAATCGCACCACCACCAAAGATACCTAGAGAAATGAAGATCATATCTAGGATGCTACAAATAGTGGCAGTCGTCAGGTGATGATTGCGCTTTATGCCTTGATTTAAGACATACGCATTTTGTGCGCCAATCGGAATGATCATTGATGCCCCTAAACCAAACCCTTGCAATAGAACCCACAAGCTCACACTTCACCTCACTTCA
>NZ_WXWT01000479.1:3257-4998 GCF_009904725.1 Vibrio sp. V43_P6S15P86 | reverse complement strand
TTATGTAATGTTCAGTATTCATTGAGCCGAACAAAATCTTAAATTGAAGAGTTTGATCATGGCTCAGATTGAACGCTGGCGGCAGGCCTAACACATGCAAGTCGAGCGGAAACGAGTTATCTGAACCTTCGGGGAACGATAACGGCGTCGAGCGGCGGACGGGTGAGTAATGCCTAGGAAATTGCCCTGATGTGGGGGATAACCATTGGAAACGATGGCTAATACCGCATGATGCCTACGGGCCAAAGAGGGGGACCTTCGGGCCTCTCGCGTCAGGATATGCCTAGGTGGGATTAGCTAGTTGGTGAGGTAAGGGCTCACCAAGGCGACGATCCCTAGCTGGTCTGAGAGGATGATCAGCCACACTGGAACTGAGACACGGTCCAGACTCCTACGGGAGGCAGCAGTGGGGAATATTGCACAATGGGCGCAAGCCTGATGCAGCCATGCCGCGTGTATGAAGAAGGCCTTCGGGTTGTAAAGTACTTTCAGTCGTGAGGAAGGCGGCGTCGTTAATAGCGGCGTTGTTTGACGTTAGCGACAGAAGAAGCACCGGCTAACTCCGTGCCAGCAGCCGCGGTAATACGGAGGGTGCGAGCGTTAATCGGAATTACTGGGCGTAAAGCGCATGCAGGTGGTTTGTTAAGTCAGATGTGAAAGCCCGGGGCTCAACCTCGGAATAGCATTTGAAACTGGCAGACTAGAGTACTGTAGAGGGGGGTAGAATTTCAGGTGTAGCGGTGAAATGCGTAGAGATCTGAAGGAATACCGGTGGCGAAGGCGGCCCCCTGGACAGATACTGACACTCAGATGCGAAAGCGTGGGGAGCAAACAGGATTAGATACCCTGGTAGTCCACGCCGTAAACGATGTCTACTTGGAGGTTGTGGCCTTGAGCCGTGGCTTTCGGAGCTAACGCGTTAAGTAGACCGCCTGGGGAGTACGGTCGCAAGATTAAAACTCAAATGAATTGACGGGGGCCCGCACAAGCGGTGGAGCAT
This sequence comes from Vibrio sp. V43_P6S15P86, assembly GCF_009904725.1. Taxonomy (NCBI): domain Bacteria; kingdom Pseudomonadati; phylum Pseudomonadota; class Gammaproteobacteria; order Vibrionales; family Vibrionaceae; genus Vibrio; species Vibrio sp. V43_P6S15P86. Next base: position 3,998 of record NZ_WXWT01000479.1, on the reverse strand, counting down.
GTGGTTTAATTCGATGCAACGCGAAGAACCTTACCTACTCTTGACATCCAGAGAACTTTCCAGAGATGGATTGGTGCCTTCGGGAACTCTGAGACAGGTGCTGCATGGCTGTCGTCAGCTCGTGTTGTGAAATGTTGGGTTAAGTCCCGCAACGAGCGCAACCCTTATCCTTGTTTGCCAGCGAGTAATGTCGGGAACTCCAGGGAGACTGCCGGTGATAAACCGGAGGAAGGTGGGGACGACGTCAAGTCATCATGGCCCTTACGAGTAGGGCTACACACGTGCTACAATGGCGCATACAGAGGGCGGCCAACTTGCGAGAGTGAGCGAATCCCAAAAAGTGCGTCGTAGTCCGGATTGGAGTCTGCAACTCGACTCCATGAAGTCGGAATCGCTAGTAATCGTGGATCAGAATGCCACGGTGAATACGTTCCCGGGCCTTGTACACACCGCCCGTCACACCATGGGAGTGGGCTGCAAAAGAAGTAGGTAGTTTAACCTTCGGGGGGACGCTTACCACTTTGTGGTTCATGACTGGGGTGAAGTCGTAACAAGGTAGCGCTAGGGGAACCTGGCGCTGGATCACCTCCTTATACGATGATTATTGCGATGAGTGTTCACACAGATTGATACGGTTTATAAAGTAAAGAGACGATACTGGGTCTGTAGCTCAGGTGGTTAGAGCGTTCGCCTGATAAGCGAGAGGTCGGTGGTTCGAGTCCACTCAGACCCACCAATTTC
>NZ_WXWT01000479.1:0-3132 GCF_009904725.1 Vibrio sp. V43_P6S15P86 | reverse complement strand
TCGAAACTCCTTCGGGTTGTATGGTTAAGTGACTAAGCGTACACGGTGGATGCCTTGGCAGTCAGAGGCGATGAAGGACGTATTAACTTGCGATAAGCCCAGATTAGGTAGTAAAAACCACTTGAGTCTGGGATTTCCGAATGGGGAAACCCACTTACATAAGTAAGTATCGTTATGTGAATACATAGCATAACGAGGCGAACCGGGGGAACTGAAACATCTAAGTACCCCGAGGAAAAGAAATCAACCGAGATTCCGAAAGTAGCGGCGAGCGAAATTGGACTAGCCCTTAAGCTTTATAGGCGTTAGGTGAACAAGCTGGAAAGCTTGGCGATACAGGGTGATAGCCCCGTAACTGACGACGCATATTCAGTGAAATCGAGTAGGGCGGGACACGTGATATCCTGTCTGAATATGGGGGGACCATCCTCCAAGGCTAAATACTACTGACTGACCGATAGTGAACCAGTACCGTGAGGGAAAGGCGAAAAGAACCCCTGTGAGGGGAGTGAAATAGAACCTGAAACCGTGTACGTACAAGCAGTAGGAGCAGGCTTTGTCCTGTGACTGCGTACCTTTTGTATAATGGGTCAGCGACTTATATTCAGTGGCAAGGTTAACCATCTAGGGGAGCCGTAGGGAAACCGAGTCTTAACTGGGCGTTCAGTCTCTGGATATAGACCCGAAACCAGGTGATCTAGCCATGGGCAGGTTGAAGGTTGAGTAACATCAACTGGAGGACCGAACCGACTAATGTTGAAAAATTAGCGGATGACTTGTGGCTAGGGGTGAAAGGCCAATCAAACCTGGAGATAGCTGGTTCTCCCCGAAAGCTATTTAGGTAGCGCCTCGGACGAATACTACTGGGGGTAGAGCACTGTTAAGGCTAGGGGGTCATCCCGACTTACCAACCCTTTGCAAACTCCGAATACCAGTAAGTACTATCCGGGAGACACACGGCGGGTGCTAACGTCCGTCGTGGAGAGGGAAACAACCCAGACCGCCAGCTAAGGTCCCAAATTACTACTAAGTGGGAAACGATGTGGGAAGGCTCAGACAGCCAGGATGTTGGCTTAGAAGCAGCCATCATTTAAAGAAAGCGTAATAGCTCACTGGTCGAGTCGGCCTGCGCGGAAGATGTAACGGGGCTAAGTAGTAAACCGAAGCTGCGGCAATGCACTTTAGTGCATTGGGTAGGGGAGCGTTCTGTAAGCGGTTGAAGGTGTGTGGTAACGCATGCTGGACGTATCAGAAGTGCGAATGCTGACATGAGTAACGATAAAGGGGGTGAAAAACCTCCTCGCCGGAAGACCAAGGGTTCCTGTCCAACGTTAATCGGGGCAGGGTAAGTCGACCCCTAAGGCGAGGCCGAAAGGCGTAGTCGATGGGAAACGGGTTAATATTCCCGTACTTCTTACAATTGCGATGGGGGGACGGAGAAGGCTAGGTGGGCCTGGCGACGGTTGTCCAGGTTCAAGTGCGTAGGCTGAAGAGTTAGGTAAATCCGGCTCTTCTTAAGGCTGAGACACGACGTCGAGCATCTACGGATGTGAAGTCATTGATGCCATGCTTCCAGGAAAAGCCTCTAAGCTTCAGATTGTAAGGAATCGTACCCCAAACCGACACAGGTGGTCGGGTAGAGAATACCAAGGCGCTTGAGAGAACTCGGGTGAAGGAACTAGGCAAAATGGTACCGTAACTTCGGGAGAAGGTACGCTCTCGACGGTGAAGTCCCTCGCGGATGGAGCTATTGAGAGTCGCAGATACCAGGTGGCTGCAACTGTTTATTAAAAACACAGCACTGTGCAAAATCGCAAGATGACGTATACGGTGTGACGCCTGCCCGGTGCCGGAAGGTTAATTGATGGGGTTAGACTTCGGTCGAAGCTCTTGATCGAAGCCCCGGTAAACGGCGGCCGTAACTATAACGGTCCTAAGGTAGCGAAATTCCTTGTCGGGTAAGTTCCGACCTGCACGAATGGCGTAATGATGGCCACGCTGTCTCCACCCGAGACTCAGTGAAATTGAAATCGCTGTGAAGATGCAGTGTACCCGCGGCTAGACGGAAAGACCCCGTGAACCTTTACTACAGCTTGGCACTGAACATTGACCCTACATGTGTAGGATAGGTGGGAGGCTTTGAAGCGCAGTCGCTAGATTGCGTGGAGCCGTCCTTGAAATACCACCCTTGTAGTGTTGATGTTCTAACGTCGACCCCTTATCGGGGTTGCGGACAGTGCCTGGTGGGTAGTTTGACTGGGGCGGTCTCCTCCCAAAGCGTAACGGAGGAGCACGAAGGTGGGCTAATCACGGTTGGACATCGTGAGGTTAGTGCAATGGCATAAGCCCGCTTGACTGCGAGAATGACAATTCGAGCAGGTGCGAAAGCAGGTCATAGTGATCCGGTGGTTCTGAATGGAAGGGCCATCGCTCAACGGATAAAAGGTACTCCGGGGATAACAGGCTGATACCGCCCAAGAGTTCATATCGACGGCGGTGTTTGGCACCTCGATGTCGGCTCATCACATCCTGGGGCTGAAGTCGGTCCCAAGGGTATGGCTGTTCGCCATTTAAAGTGGTACGCGAGCTGGGTTTAGAACGTCGTGAGACAGTTCGGTCCCTATCTGCCGTGGGCGTTGGAGAATTGAAAGGGGCTGCTCCTAGTACGAGAGGACCGGAGTGGACGAACCTCTGGTGTTCGGGTTGTGTCGCCAGACGCATTGCCCGGTAGCTAAGTTCGGGATCGATAACCGCTGAAAGCATCTAAGCGGGAAGCGAGCCTTGAGATGAGTTCTCCCTGATACTTTAAGTATCCTAAAGGGTTGTCGTAGACTACGACGTTGATAGGCAGGGTGTGTAAGCGTTGTGAGGCGTTGAGCTAACCTGTACTAATTGCCCGTGAGGCTTAACCATACAACACCCAAGGGGTTTTGATGGACTCAATGAAAGAACATTGAATGTGTAAGAACGAGAATTAAGAAACAGCTTTCCGAATTAAAGAATTTGCTTGGCGACCATAGCGTTTTGGACCCACCTGATTTCCATGCCGAACTCAGAAGTGAAACGAAATAGCGCCGATGGTAGTGTGGGGCTTCCCCATGTGAGAGTAGGACATCGCCAGGCTTTAAATTT